>CADBTO010000095.1 GCA_902797565.1 uncultured Lachnospiraceae bacterium | reverse complement strand
GTGCCCACCATTCAGATTCAATAAAATCATCTTCATAGGTGACATAGGGATTGTCCATATCTGCCCAAAAGCCAACCGTACCGGAGAAATCCTCCCACATCCCTTTGTACTTCCAGACCGACTCCTTGCACTTTTTGATAAACGGCTCCATCCCATATTCTTCGATCTGGTCTTTGCCATTCAGCCCCAGGAGCTTTTCCACCTCCAGCTCCACAGGCAGGCCATGCGTATCCCAGCCTGCCTTACGCGGCACATATTTGCCCTTCATCGTCTGGTAACGCGGGATCATGTCTTTGATGACACGGGTCAGCACATGGCCGATATGGGGTTTTCCGTTCGCCGTGGGCGGCCCGTCATAAAACGTATAAGTCTCGCCTTCTTTTTCATTTTTTTCCAGGCTCTTCTCAAAGATCCGGTTTTCCTTCCAAAACGCAAGGATATCCTTCTCGCGGGCCACAAAATTGAGGTCCGTATTCACCTTCTTGTACTGCACTGTTCTGTTCCTCCGAAATGTAAACGCACCCGCCCGATTTTCCCGGACGAGTGCCCTAAAAACTGATCCGATCGTCAAACCATTTCAAATTTCCTGGTATTATTTGCAAGTTCTGTCGTGACTGTATTGTTCTTGTCCATGGCTGCCGTGATATCGCCAAACTGCTCCACGATCTCTGTGGAGTTGGCTGCGGACATTTCGATCGCCTGGGATGCCTCGCTGACCGAAACCGTAATGCTGGAAATCGCATCCGTCATCTCCACCATAATCCCCTGCAGGTTTTCTGCACTGGACTGGAAGCCCTGCAGCATGTCCGCCATAATCTGCGCGGTTTTTTCATACTTCTCCCCGACTTTTTCATAAGAATCATAGTCTGATAGAACAGTGGTATTGATGAAATCCACCACGTTCATCGAATTCTCCGAAAGTGCCTGTACGGCACCGGTCACGCTGCCGGAAATTTCCTGGATCCGTGCAGCTGTCTTGCGGCTGTTATCCGCCAGTGCGGAGATCTCATCCGCCACCACAGCAAAGCCCCGGCCCGCCTCCCCGGCACGCGCCGCCTCAATCGAAGCATTGAGCGCCAGAAGGTTGGTCTGGGAAGCGATGCTCAGGATCTCATTGGTCAGATCCGCAATCTGCTTCACCTGCTCGCTCTCCCGGACAGATTCGGTAAGCACCGAAGAAAGCTCCTGCATTTTTGCACCGGTCTCATTCTTCTTCCTGCTTGCCTCCGCCATAATCTGATCCGCTTCTTTCCGAATCTGGACGGTTGTCTGTGTCCCGTTTGCCGTTTCCTGGTTCATCACCTCGGTCGCACGTTCAATATCTGAAACCTTTTCTCCGATATTTTCCGCTGTGTTTGCCACGTTCTGCATTGATGCGGAAAGTTCTTCGAGGGCTGCGGATGTATTGGTCACATGTTCATTTGCCTGCCGCACCCTTTCCGATACCTTGCCCGTAGAATCAAACAGGATTCTCGTGCTGCCCTTCACAGACTGCATCACCGTCTGCAATGCACTGATGAATTCATTCACGCTGTGTCTGATCAAAGACAGCTCGTTTTTGCATTTGGTATCCACGCGCTTGGTCAGGTCCCCGTGCCCGCTGTTGATCTCGCTGATCATCCTTCCCAGTTCCCCGGACATCTTGTTAATCGGCACAACCACGTTTCGATGCATCAGGATGGCACCAAACAGCGCAAATACCGCAAACACGCCCAGGCTGACCGCCGTGATGAGCGTAGCGGTGTCCTTCTCTTTCCGGATCTGAGCCTGGCAGTTCTGCTGGATCACACCGATCATCTCCTGGAATTCCGCCTCGATTTCCAGATACCCTTTCACTTCACCGCGGACTTCCTTATCCACCAGGACAACAGCCCTCAGCGTGCTGCCGTTGTTCATAAACGCTATGACCTTGTCGATCCCTTCAAAAAATCGATCTGACCGCAGCAGAATGGCATCAACTTTCTCCTGCTCCTCTGCTCCGGCATACTTTGAGAACGTCTCCTTCAATGCCGCAGCAGATTGATCGATCGTCTCCTTGCTGGACGCAATGTCCGCCTTCGCGCTGTCCATGCTGTTGCTATCGGACTGCTGGTAATAAACGATGTACGCATAACATGCAGAGTATGCCTTTTCAAATGCGACAGAGATCTCCCGCTCATACTGATTGACTTCCGCAATATACGACATCATCCCGATTGACGTATTCCCCAATGAGGACAGACGTCCAATCACGCTTGCACCCGTCGCTCCAAAGACTGCAAACATCAGGATAAATACGCCGATAATCAGCGTCAGGACGCTGTGCGCAACGCCAATCTTTTCCGGTGCATAACTCTCCCTCCCTTGTTCCATAAGCCCCGTACCTCCCCTTTCTCCATATCAAATTTCCAAACCGATTCTCCCTCCCAGCCAAACCTTCTCGCACTGCTTTGAATTGTACCATAATCATCTACGGTTATACAAGACGAAAAATGGCACATTTTTACAAATAATTCATATAAAAATGCAGCTCTCCCTCGCTGTCAATATCCAAAACGCAATAACTTGGCTTCCTGCCCGGCTGCCGGGGCTGGGAAATGCTGCCGGGATTGAGCACCGTAATCTCCTTGCCGGATCCCCGCACGGTTTCTGTGGTAAGTTCCGGCATATGCGTGTGCCCGTACATTGCTACATCACAGCCCTCCGCTTCCGCCGCGCTGGCAAGTCGCTGGTTATTGTATTTAACCTCGTACAGATGCCCATGGGTCAGGAATGCCTGGTGCCGTCCCAGCGTCACAATGGTCTCATTCGGGCTTGCCGAAGCAAAATCACAGTTTCCGCGCACGAATTCCACCGGACAGCCCGCAATCTCCTCGATCTCAAACTCGCAGCGCTCGCAGTCTCCCAGGTGCAGCACGCGGTCCGGCATGACCTTGTCCACCACCTTCTGGAAGTTCTCCTGCCTGCCATGGGTATCACTGACAATCAGCACGCGCTCGTAGTCCCGCTCCGGCTTCCATCCAGCCTCTTTTCCTGCCTCTTCCATCGGTTTCACCCCCAAAATCTTCTGTTCAATCCGATCCAGCCACCCCATTACAGCCCGTACCTCTGCTTCAGCGCGTCTGCCAGCATCCGGAACGCCTTGCCGCGGTGGGAAATTTCGTTTTTCTCCTCTGCGGAAAGTTCTGCCGTCGTCTTTCCATAGTCATCCACAAAGAAAATCGGGTCATAACCAAAGCCGTTCTCTCCGGCAGGTGCATCAGCTATATAGCCTTCTATGACGCCCCTGCGCACAACCACCGCATTGCTCTCCTCATGCCCCGGAATCCCCGGAAGGATTGCCGCCGCGGCACAGACGAAACGTGCGCTCCGTTCTTCCTTCGGCTTTTCTTCCAGCCGCCGGAGAATCTCTGCGTTTTTCTCCTCATACGGCGTATCATGTCCCATAAACCGCGCAGAGTGCACACCCAATTCATCCGGCAGGGCATCGACTTCCAGCCCGGAATCGTCTGCAATCGCGATCGCGCCCGGATACTTCTCTTCCACAGCCGTCCTGGCTGCCTTCGCCTTGATGACGGCATTTTCTATAAAACTCTCCCCCGTCTCTTCCGGTTCCTCCCAGCCGCCTGCCTCTTCGATTGACAGAAGCTGGAATTCCCCCAGCTCCTTTTCCGCAAGGATCTGGCGCACCTCTTCCAGTTTGTTCCGGTTTCCTGTTGCAAAAATCAGGGTCATCATGGGGTTACCTCCTGTTTCTTATTTCTATTTTCCCATCTTTTCCAGACTGTCGAGCGTCTTTAAGACGGCATCATACAATGCTTCTGCCGCTTTATTCTGGTATTCCTTCGTCACAAGTTTCTTCAGTTCCATTTCATTGGTCATAAAGCCCACTTTCACCTTGACAAGCGGTAGTTTCGATGCGGAAACCAGCGAATCCGCCGCTCCCATGACCAGCCCCTTGTCTGCGCAGTCCAGTTTTTCCACAAGCGCATCGAGGCAGTTCCTCGCAAAGATCTCTGCGCGTCCGGTCTTGTCATTCTGTTTATACAGAACCGACGCGCCGTTAATCCCGGAAATCCGCCCGGTTGATGTGGAATTACAGTGCACGGACAGGATGATCGCTGCGCCCAGCTTCTTTGCATACGCCAGCCGCTGCTTCTCTGTCTTTGTATCATCGCCGAGCCGCGACAGATAAAATCCTGTTTTCTTTTTCCCGGCCTCTTCCGCATCCTCCATCCAATTTGAAATGCGGCCATTTTTCGAGCCGCCGAGCGCCTTTTCTCCAAGCGCCTGGATCCGCTTTGCAATCGCGTAATTGATCTCTTTTTCCTGGTATGTCTTGCCCAGCAGCTCAACGGTTGTGCCGGAATCCTCCCCGCCCTTGCCGGGATCCACCAGGACGATCTGGTCATAATAATCTTTCGGCTTTACAAAATCCAGATACAAAAAGCTTTTTTCGATCGAAACCCGCGGGACATAGACCCCGTTATTCTGGATTTCCAGCACGCCGGTCCGTCCCACACCCGCATAGGACATTCCGGTAATCTGACTGCAATGCCCCACCATCGAGTAGTTATAGAAATAGACCTGACCCATCTGCGGCATTTCCAGCTGGACGCTCCGCCCGTCTTCCGACTGGAACAGGCGGATTTCCTCCGGATCCGCGTTCGAGGGTATGTGTAACCGAAGGCAGTGGGACAATGCAGCCTTGTCCTCTTCCAGAGTCAGATATTCCGGTTCCCGCACGACCAGCTGCAGCACGGCCATCTTCTCCGTTCCCCCGGTATCCAGCGCTTTTTCCTTCGGTGCTTCCGCCGCTTTGTCCCGCCCCGTCTTCCCTGCTTCCGTTTCCTGTCCAAAGCTCTGCCGCTTTGCTTCTGTGGGCCTGGGAAGATTTTTTTCCAAAACCCCCAGCATTCCGATGCAAAGCACACAAACGAGCATCATACAGACCGCCACGACCCGATCATATGCCCCGAATTTTTCGTTTTTTCGGACAGAACCGATGATTTCACGCAGTCCAGGATTCCTGGCCCGGGCCGCCTTTGCAGGATGCGGCTTCTTTTTGGGCTGTTCCAGTTTTGGATGTTCCCTGGAATGTTCCATAGAATGTTCCATACAAGAACTCCTTCGTGTTTCTTTGTTTTTTGGACTCATCGCGTGCAGGCTTCACCGGCCGGCTGCCGCCGGGCCTTCTTCCGCGCTTTGGTCATCGCGCCGCCGGCCATGCCTTCCGTACTTCGGTCATCGTGCCGCCGGAGCCTTCTTCGCGGGGCGCTCGCCGGGGAATGAGTAGAAATCCGTCTTCATCATCCCGTTATAAAGCTTCCGTTTCTTTGCCGGCTTCCGGCCCATCGCCTTCGGAAGATCCTGGTATGAAGAAATGACATAGCATGACCATTTGTCCAGTCCGTCAAACGCCTGCCCCAGCTTGCTATAAATCTCATACAACTCTTCCTTGTCCGAGATCCGCTCCCCGTATGGCGGATTTGTAACGATAAAACCATAGCTCCCAGGATGGCTGGTCTTTGCCACATCCCGCACCCCGAAACGTACCAGATTTTCAACGCCTGCTTCGCGGGCATTTTCCTTTGCAAACTTCACCAGCTGCGGATCTATGTCATATCCACTGATATCCGC
>CADBTO010000094.1 GCA_902797565.1 uncultured Lachnospiraceae bacterium | reverse complement strand
TCCAAGTGTCACATTCCGTCCTTCATAAACCAGCTCTCCCGTCACCTCCGCTTCGGTAATCTCATTTCCGTCCACATCTTTCAGATGCAGGATTCCGCCTGGAATGGCAATCCCCATGGATCCCTTTTTCTCCAGCGCCTTCTCCGGCGGCAGGTATCCCATACGCGCCGTTGCTTCGCACTGCCCGTACATCACCACGAACTGTTTCTTGAAATCCCGGCTGTACCGCGCAATTTTCTCATGCAGGTCCGGCAGCAATTTCCCGCCTGCCTGTGTCATCGTCCGCAGGGACTCATGGTCTTTCCCAAAGAAACGGAGCTTATCCAGCATTTCATAAGTATAGGGCACCCCCGCGATCGATGTAACCTCCTCAGACGCAAAGACCTGCCAGAATTCTTTTTGCATAATCCCGCGGTCTGTCAGGACGAGCCGTGCCCCGCTGGCCAGATGCGTATTGATGACAGACAGTCCATAGGTATAGTTCATCGGCAGGGACGTCACGGCGCGTTCTGTTTCATCCAGATGCAGGTATGCACAGATTGACTCCGTATTCGCCCGGATGTTGCGATAGGACTGACGCACAAACTTCGGGCTGCCCGTCGAACCGGATGTCGTTAGCAGCAAAGCCAGCTCTTCATATAACGGGAACGCGCCTTCTGCTCCGATTCCATCATGAAACCGGGTACACGCAAGCACATAATCAAAACAGTCCGCCGTCTCTCCGGTAAAAAGACCGGGAAAGGCTTCCTGATATTGCGCAAACATCCCCGATGGGATATACAGCCAGGAAGGATGGTATAATCCAACCAGCTGTTCCAGGACATCCATCCCGATGGAAGGGGACAGCATGACAGGCACCTGGCCATAGGTAAGGAACGCCGTATAGCCCACCAGCGCCCCCGTCGTATTGGATGCAAGATGGAATACCAGTCCCCGGCCGCCTGCCGCATCTGCCAGTTTCCGGCCGGCATCTGCAAGTTCCCGGTATGTAAGCCGGATGTCCCGCTCCGGTTCCACCACTGCCAGATTCGTTTCGTATGTTTCAAAATTCCAGATTCGATCCATAAGATTTCTCCAAACGTATGTTTTCTCGAAAAATGTCCGCCTGAAAGCGGCATAGGTTTTCCTATTTTACCACGACCCGTCAAAAAATGCAAGCCGCAAACCGAAAAATCATTTGACAAAAAAGCAGGGCAGCGGTATGATGGATGGGCAGACAGTAAACACAACGCTAAGCAATGCACAAGGAGAATGATGCACATGGATCAAATAAAAAGCATACCAGACATACAGATCGGGAACAAAACAATTGGCGAAAACAGCCCTGCATTCATCATCGCGGAGATGTCCGGCAACCACAATATGGATTACAGCCGCGCGGAAGAAATCGTCTATGCCGCCAAAGAAGCAGGCGCGGACGCGATCAAACTCCAGACCTACACCGCGGATACGATCACGCTGGATTCAGACCGGGCGTGTTTCCAGACCGGCGATGGACTCTGGAAGGGGCAGACCTTATATGAATTATACCAGAAGGCATATACACCCTGGGAGTGGCAGCCAAAGCTCAAAGAACTGGCAGACAAGATTGGCCTGATCCTGTTCTCCTCTCCCTTCGACCCCACATCCGTGGATTTCCTGGAAGAAATGGACGTTCCGGCATACAAAATCGCATCGTTTGAGATCACGGACATCCCCCTGATCAAAAAGATTGCGCTGCTGGGCAAACCGATCATCTTTTCTACGGGCGTTGCATCGATGGGGGACATCGACCTGGCCCTCAGTACCTGCCGGGAAGCAGGAAATGATCAAACCATTTTGCTGAAATGCACATCCCAGTACCCTGCACCGTATGAAAACATGAACCTGTCTGCTGTAAAAACCCTGCAGCGCTGCTTCCAGTGCAACTGCGGCCTTTCCGACCACACACTCGGAGACGAGGTGGCCGTTGCCGGAGTTGCTCTGGGCGCAAAGGTTATCGAAAAGCACTTTACCTTAAAGCGTGCGGATGGCGGCGTGGATTCTGCCTTCTCAATGGAGAAAGAGGAATTCGCGGCGATGGTGCAAAAGATCCGGAATGTGGAGAAAGCCATTGGAACCGGAGATCTTCGTTTCACCAGCCAGATGGAATGCGACCGTGGCGGTGCAAGGTCCCTGTTCGTCTGCAAGGAAATCAAAGCCGGGGAAGCATTTACAGAAGAGAACATACGTTCTGTCCGGCCTGGCATCGGCATGCCTCCCAGGTATCTGGAAGAGATACTGGGAAAGAAAGCAACGCGGGATCTGGAATACGCGAAACCTCTGGAAAAAGGGGATGTTGCGTGGTAGGAAACTGCCACCCAAAATCTGAAAACGGCATGCCGCGGAAGCTTCCCTTCCACTGCATGCCGTTTTTGTCAAAACAAAAGCGTTTCCTGTCCCACCACTTCCACCTGTGAGGCTTCGATCGTCTCCTGCACCTCCATTTCCTCTTTTCCCATAACCTGCTGCCCCTTCAAATATTGTACGCCATTTTGCAGCTTTGCCGCAACAAGGTTCAGGACATAGATATTGTCAAACCGGTTGTAAATAGATTCACCGCCCAGGCCAGAAAGGCAAATCAGCTGGGTACGTGTCTTCTTCGCCATCTCCATCATCGGCTTCAGCAGATGCGCGGCATTGGTCTGTGCAAACGGATTGTCCATCACAAGCACCTTGCTTTCATTCCTCTGCGCGAACAAATCCGTTTCATCTCTCCGGATATAATGGAGCAAGCTGGAAAGGATCACGAATGCAGAAAGGAATCCTTCCCCACCAGAGTTCTTCGCAACCTGGGACCAAGGAATGGGATATTCCCGCTGCTCCTCAATCTTATATAATCTGATCTGTACTTTGTCTATCCCGATCACATCATTATACAGATTCCTGGTTGTGACCCTGGTTCCCATATATTCCTGCACATTCTCATTTTTTTCCAGCAGTGAAACCGCATCCTTGGTCGTTTCTTTGATATAATCCGCCAGACGCAAGCGGTACACCTGTTCGTTTTCTTCCCAGCTTGGCAGCATGATCTTCAGCATCTTGATCGACCGTCCCCGAACCTGGATGGTGGAATTTTGGTCGATCATCCCGAGGTTCTGGTGGACATCCCGGATATAAGACGCGAATGCCTCGACAATGCTTGCCTGTTCCTGTTCCACCAAGGAAATATCCACTGCAAGCTTTTCCATCAGATTCTGGTAGGATTGCAGGATCGTTTCCAGCTGCGGAATGATCTGCCGTGCGTCTTCTGCCAGAGACAACAAAACTTCCAACGGCTTCCGGAAGAAATTCTCCGCAAAAACATCCTGCCTTGCCAGCTGGTTCAGCTTCCACACCACTGCCTCTTTCTTTTCCTGCAGCTGCTGCAGGCAGGCATGATAATCCCGGACCAGCATTCCAGTTTTTTGACGCAGCTGCTCCCATGAGGCAGTTTCCAAAGGCTCTTCCATATGCTGGATCTGGTTCTGGAACTCCTGGAATCTGTCCTTGTTTTCCGGTCGGAACGGTTCGTATTCTGATAACGTGGTCAAATTTTCCCCATACCATCCAATCCGCTTTTCAAAAGCCGTCCCCCGCTCTTCCAGCTGCTTCTTCCGGTATCGATTCTGTTCCAAGAGCGCATCATAATCCTGCTGGATAATCTCCGCTTTTTCCAGAGGTTCCTCCTTGCCGCAATGCTCCAACAGCCGCTGCCGGCACTGTTTTAATTCCTGCATCGCAAGGCTTGCCTGTTTGTCTGCTTCCCGCCATTGCATAGACCTCCAATCCAAGTCTTCCTGCTGCCCTTTCAGCTGCTGTTCCAGGAAATCCTCCTCCGCTTCATCATACGATATGCTTTCCCAGTCTCGTTTTCCTAAATCGAATTTCTTCGCCCTCCGCTTGATTTCACGGATTTGTTTTTCTATTTTTTTCGCAGCTGTTTCGAGGAGATCTGTCAATTCCTTCTGTTTCATCGAGAAGCCCTGCGTGATGGCCGTATGCCTTGCCTCCACCTTTTCAGGATTTCCTTCCCAGTCCGCCAAATATTCTGGCCGCTTCGGATCTTCTTTGTACATCGCATAGTATGCCCGTTTCTGTTCGGCTTTCTCTGCGAGATTCCTTTCCTTTGCATGCTGAAGTTCCAGCTTCTTGGCTTGCGTACCTGCTGATTCTGCAAGTGCCCGCGAAACCGCCTCTTTTTCTTTGAGCTTTTCCAGGTCTTTTTTGAGCATATCTAGCTGGTCGCATTCCATCTGGTACACTGCATACGCCCGGATCATCTCTTCCAGATCCTGCATCCGTTCGCCCTGCTTTTCTTCTTCGCGGCATTTTTCCTGCAGTTCCTTCTCCATCCCTTGCATCCATTCCTGCAGATCCGCAAGATCCTGGCGCAGCCGCAATGCCTGCTCCGTCAGAACCTTCTGCTCCTGCGCCAGTCCGCTGCGTTTGTTTTCCGCCTCCTCTTCCAGCTTTCTGTCTGCTTTTTGCATCCGGATCCGCTCCCGTTTTTCATAATAGGACGCAGATTCTTCTTTCCGGATCTGTATCGATTCCCGCTTTTTTTCCGCAAGAGACTGGAGCCTGTTGATCTCCTGTTCTAATTTTGCTTCATCAAGCAGCCTCTGGTCATACAAGATATAAAATTGCAGCCCATCATCCGGCCCACCTTTTGCCCCACATATCCGATTTGAAACCTTCGTATCTGGCGATGCTTCCTGATTCGCAGCATATTCCAAAGATTCCCGTGCAAGAAGCGGGATTGGGACATTTGAGAACGGCGCAGGATCTGATTCCTGCAGGCGAAGAATGTCTTTCTCTGGCAGGAGCAGGGAATACGGCAGAAAAGGATGGGCTTCCACCAGCCGCTTGTTTTCCTCCAGGCTGAATCCATTCTTTTTCAGCCACTGCGGGCCATGCACATAATGGATTCCCAATTCCTCAAAAAATCCAGCAATTTCCTCTGGTAAATCTACTGCAATGCCTTCCAGGAGCCGAAAGGATTCCCTCTGTAATCCATCCTCTTCTTTTTCCAGAATCCTTCGCTGTCCATCCAACTCTAAAAGCTTCTGATCCGCAGCCGCCAGGATCTTCTCACGATCATAAAGCACCGTATCATCCAGCGCAAAATACCGCAAGAGTTTTTTCCTCTCTGCAAGTTCCGCTTGCAATTCCCCGCATACGCGCTCTGCCTCAAGCAGCGCCGCTTCATTCTGGAATTGTGTTTTCCTGCAATCTTCCAGATTCCGTTCCAGCTCCTTGTGGCTCCATCGTCCCGCCTCAAGCCTTTTCCGGATATCCGCAATCTGCCTTTGCAGCAGGTCTTGCTCTGCCATGTACTCCTGCTTGCATACTTCCAGCGCAGCCGGTTCATATGCACCCAGGATATTCCGGGTCAATCCCGCCTGGTATTTCCGATTAAACCTGTCCTCGATTTGATCAAAGCCCTGGATTTTTGCCTGCAATGTGCCAAGCGCCTGATTCTTCTCCAAGCGCTCATCCAAAATCCTTTTCTGCACGCAAAGTTCTTCTTCCAGCTTTGCCCGTACTTCAGACAACTGCCCTTCCACCTGGGTCATCCGGTCCAGGCACGCGTTATGGACACCTGTATAATGCTGGTTCAGCCAATACCCCAAAGCCTGCCGTTCCGCTTTAGACGCCTGCTCCTCCTCTCCAACCAAAGCCAGCTTCGCTTCAAATGCTTCCCGTTCTTCTACGGTCTGCAGAAGCGTCTCCTGCCTGCCCGCCAATTCCAGGATATGGAGCTGGCGTACTGTCTTTTGAACGGCCGATTCCGCACCTGCCTTTTCCAGACGGGCCATCTCCAGATTCCCCTGCAGGTACTGCAGCCTGTCTTCTGCCTCATAAACCTGCCCGGAAAATTTCTGGTACAGAATTCTGGCAGAAGCCAGTTCCAGCGCTTCCAAATCCGCCCGTATCCCGTCCTGCTCCTTCTGTGCATTTCCACGCGCTTCTTCAAGCTGCCATAAATAAATGCCGATTTTCATGCCTTGGAGCATCTTTTCCTGCTCCGCTGCCTCATACCCCCGCGCAAGCCCCGTAATCTCCACAGCACCTGCTTCAAACTGCCGGATCGAATCCCTTCGCTGGATCTTTTCCCGGTTGTCCCTGTACTGCTGCGCATATTTGAGCATGATTTCCTGAAACTCCCTGATCCGGCTCTTCTCCCGGTTCAGCTTGCTTTCCACGGATTCCAGCAGCCATTTCTCCACCAGCCCCTTTTCATCCTTACAATCAGAGAATAGATCTGAAAGCCCGGACTCTTTTCGGTTCAGCTTTTTTTGTATGGCTTCCCATTCCTTGTAATTCACCTGGTATTCCTGGAGTTTTTCATAGTAGCACCTTGCCTGTGCGGCATTCCCCATGTCATAATAAAAAAATCGTACTCCGGATTTTGTTTCTTTTTTGAACTGCTCCAAAAGCTGCTTGCAGGCCTGGAAATTTTTCAGGCTTGTTTTCCCATTCTTTTTTTCTATAATCGGAAATTGGTGGATGTCCTGCGGGCAGGGATGCTGGTACTCGCTGATAAACTGCCAGATTTCCAGTTCACCCGAACCTATCTGGTTCTCCGCTTCTTCACTGATTTCCTGCCTACGGCGTACCATCATTCCCGTCATCGCATAGCCATTCCCCTGGTCCAGCACCCATTCCACAAGGATGAACGTGGGGCTTGCAGAATTGAAATAGCTTTCAAACGGACGGTCTTTTGCATCCCGGTATCTTGGATGGACAAATGGAGCCAGCAGCATCTGCACCAAAACGGATTTCCCTCCGCCGTTCCGAAGCGAAAGCAGGGTGGTTTCGTCACTGACCTTGATAGCTCCGTTGTTGTAGTTCAAATTAACCAGCCGTACCGCATTGATTCGACTCACACATCTACCCCCAATACACGTCGCACCCGCTGAAGCTTGTTCTGGTTCAGCAGGTTCCAATCCATAAAACTATCCAATTTTTTTGTGGTCGTGACCATCTCATCTTTCTCGATATAATTGACCAGCCCTTGTTTGTCCAGGAATTTGAGAATCGTATACAAAAACCCTTCCTTTGTAGTCTTTGCACGGGTCCCCTTTTCATCAGACTTCAACGCTTCATATGCCGCCAGCATCTCTTGGAACATGGGTGATTCGATCTGCCTTCCATCTTTCGCGCCATCCTGACTGCTTGCTGCGCCCGCTTTCAAATAATCTCCCAGGGCATTCTGCAATTCGCCCACACGGATATAGTCTCTCGACTTGCTGCTCTGTCCCTGGCTATCATAAAACGATACAAGCAATACCAGGATCGCAAATTGAGACAGATAATAATCTCTGTCCGCAGCATTTGACTTGCAGAGTACTTTCCGAAGCTGCGCCTTGGAATATCCCAAAAAAACATTCTCCTCTTTTGGGATCAGATAGATCCGATCACCATATCGTTCTATTTCGCACTTTGCCGCATCCCCCTGGGACTTGACAAGCCTCTGTATTTCTGTATTTTCTGCATAGGAATGAAAAAGCTCGCTTTCTTTTTCTTCATCAATCTGCGTATGTTCCAGAAGGTAATAGAATATTTCCTGGCTCATCCGGATTGTCCGCATATCATATCCAGATGTTTCTGTTTCCATATATCATCCCCCTGTTTTCCCTTTCGTGCATCCTGGCTCCCTGCTCATACACAGCCGCCAGCCGGCTTTCGGCAGATCTGCAATGGAAACTTTCAGCCATGCACCCACATTCCAGTCATGGTACAAACTCTATAGAAAATCGGATATTGCTGCATCGTATGGCCTTCGGATTTCCATCCGGATCGGAAATCCCTTCAAATACCACAGTCCGGCCATCATCCATTTTCTGGATGGAAATCTTTTTCACACGCTTTCCAATCTCCGTATCCATATGATCTAATAATTCCAGCACCGTTTCATGCAGCTGAAACCCTGCCGCATCCTGAATAAACTCGCTCCGTTCCTTTCGAAGCGCCGGTACATCAATCTCCCTGCTCTTGATCAGTTCCACCATGACTTCCTTAAAGATCTGTATATCAGGAATCAATTCTCCAATCTCAGATATTCCTTCCAGATCCGCAAGACAAAAGGTTTTCTCCTCAAGCAATCGTTCCAGCAGGACATGCAAGGTACTTTCATATTGTTCCATCTTCTGAAGCCGGCGCCGTTCCTGTTCTTCTTGCCACGCATCCGCGTCAAAATCCAAAAGTTCCGATGCTTCGTGATCCCTTCGGGCGACGCGGGCTTTGCGGATTTCAAACGCCTTGTTGATCTGGTACACCTTCCCGGGTGCCTGCAAAAGCAGAGGCCGAAGGAAGAGATCCAGATCTTCCAGACGCTGCGGATGCTGCAGGATCGGATCAACCAATTCACTGCGCAGAGAAAACCGCCGGATCAGCGACATTTGGGATAACCCTTCCAATTCCCTGGTATAAAGCGCCTTCAAATCCAGATGGCTGCCCAGGATCCGCTGGTGCTCATCGAGCGCGCGTCCCAAATACCCCTCGATCACACGCAGGTTTGCCAGGTTCTCCTGCTCCTCTGCGGACAATTTCCGGACATTGATATGCTCTTCTTCCATTTGCGCGATGCGTCGCCGAACCAACTCCTCATATTCCAGAAACTGTTTTCTGGTTTGCTCCATGGTTGCCAGATCATCTTCGAGCAGCTGACGATAGGAAACGACCGAATAATTCAGGGCATTCCGCCGGATCTGCAGCATTGCCTCCTGGATTTTCTGCAGCTGGATCCGAAGCAGGTTAAACACATCCTTGATCGAATCTACCGCCTTTTCGTAATTCTGCCGTTCCAGCTGCATCTTGAACAGCATTTCATGCACGGTCAATTTGAGGTTATTTTCTATCTCAAGCGTCCCCAAAAGCAGGTTGTATCCATCCTCCGTCAAATAATACGAAGTTCTTTTGACGTCCCCATCCAAATAGACGATGCGGTTTGCAACATAGCTGATGTGATGGACCACCGTATCCCCATGTTCATAATCAGCAGCCGAAAAATACATCGGCACACCATCATTGGAAAGGATTGTGCCCACCACAAAATCCCCCAACTTCCGGCAGTCCTCAAACGAAAGCGGCTTATGGAAAAAAGACGTATTCAGGTCATCGATGAAGGCACCGATCTCATCCATCGTGCAGGGTTCTTCTTTCAAAGACTGCTCCATCAGATACAAAAGCACCGTGAAAATAAGGTT
>CADBTO010000093.1 GCA_902797565.1 uncultured Lachnospiraceae bacterium | reverse complement strand
GCAGGCGGAGCAGGAAGGGAGCCTGAGCACGTTCGAGCGCAGGGCGGTCATCAACATGGCAATCGAGGTGATCCAGAAAATAACGGAAGGGCATACGCCCCTGTAACTGGGAAAGACAGAAAAAGAATCCGGATATCTGAAAAATACAGATATCCGGATTCTTTTCTATTTTATCGCAGCGCCGCCCAAAAGACCATGCCGGCAGAGCCGCGGCGGGCGCCCCCTATGATTTTTTCTCTTTCTTCTGCGCAAAGAACCGCGCCAGGTTCCGCAGCAGTTCCTCGCGCTGGATCGTCTTGAGGAAATACCCTTCCGGTTTCAGATCCATCACGGCCATGACGCTCTCCTTGTCGCTTTTCCCCGTGAGGAACATAACGGGGATGGATTTCGTATCGTTTTCGCTCCGCAGCATTTCCAGAACCTGCGGCCCGCTCGTGACGGGCATCTCGTGGTCCAGCAGGATCAGGTCCACCTTATTTTTGCCCAGCCACTTGATGGCCTGGAGGCCGGAACTGGCCATCGCAACCTTGTATGTGTCTTTCAGCCATTCCCGCGCCAGCCCCAGGAATCCGGGATCATCGTCCACCACCAGGATGCTCTTCCGGAACTCCCCGGACTCTACTTTCCGGATAAAGTCCGAAACCGTGTTTGCAAGCTGGTCGTTGTTGACAGGGCGGCTGAAACTCTGGTATACAAGTTCCTTCGGAATCTGTTCGGAAAGAAGGGCCAGGTCTTGTTTTTCTCCGACCAGGATCATCATGTTTCCGGTATCATCAACCTTGTCCACCAGGAAACGGAGGATGTCTTCAGGCGGACGTTCCCGCTCATCCATAAAGAGGATCACGAGCGCGGTATGTTCCCAATGCGCGTTGATCGCGTCCACGTTCCAGGGGACAAATTCACAGGCGATGTCCTGATCCTGTATTTTTTTGATCATGACACGGGCAAGGAAGCTTTGCTTCTTTCCGACCATGATGACCTGCTGCTTTTCCATTTTCGGATTCCTCCTTATTAAAATTATAAAACTCCATCATCAACACGCTGCATCAGAGCTGCCATCAAGCAGCTTCTCCATCGCGTCCCAGTCAAAGACTTTCAGCAGTTTTGCAAGCTGCGCCATCCGCGCCTGGTCTGCTTCGGGAAGGCGGTATGTCTGCATCTGTCCCAGAATCAGCTCCACTGCGTCATAATCCATCTGTGGAATGACTTCCTGCAGCGCGGCGTAGGCGTCTTCCAGTTCTTCTGCCGGGATGTCCGGCAGATCTCCTGCGTCTTTGGCAGGAACGTCCGGCTTCAGGTTTGCAAGCTTCTTGCTGAAAGCACGGTAATCTGCCAGAAGTTTTCCAGTATGCGCATCAATATAGTCCAGGTCGTTTGCATTCCCGGCATCTTCCATCTTCTGGCAGTCTTCGGAAAGTTCCAGCGCACCAATGATTCGCGCGGAACTCTTCAGTGCATGGACCTTGACTGTGTACAGCCGGATGTCTCCGGTCTGGTATGCGTCCTCGATGGTCCGGGACTGGTCTTCGATGGTATCCAGAAACAGGTTCAGGGAATAGACGAAGGGGGAGGCGCCGCCGGAATTTTGGATTCCGTCCGCGACGGACATTCCTTCCACTTCATATAGCCAGTCAAGCGCCGGATCCAGCTGCGTTTCTTCTTCTGCCGCATCTTCCGCGCCGGGCTGCAGCATAATTTCTTCCGGCAGATGCCGCATAATCGCGTGTTCCACGGCCACGGTGTCGATCGGCTTTGCCAGGTATCCATTGAACCCTTTGGATTTGTAGAAATCGTCGCCGCCTGCGGTCGCGTTTGCCGTGAGCGCGTAGACGGGCAGATCCGGATAGCTTTCCCGGATTTTTGCCAGGGTCTCAATGCCGTCCATACCAGGCATCATATGGTCGAGAAGTACGACATAGAAGCTGCCCATCTTCAGTTTTTCCAGGCACTCTTCGCCGCTTTCGGCAGTCGTGATGAAAATCTTTGTGGGTTTCAGCAGGCCTTTGATCACCGTCAGGTTCATCGGGTTGTCATCCACCACGAGGATGTCCGCGTCTGGCGCGATAAATTGCGGGACATAGGGTCCTTTTTCCGCCAGGTCTTCTTCCTCATGGAATACGCCGATTTCGTGCGCGTCGATGATTTTCTGGGAAACCACCAGGATAAATTCGCTGCCTTTCCCATAGACGCTTTCGCACCAGAGTTTTCCGTCCATCATGGTGGCAAACTGCCGGGAGATGTTGAGGCCAAGGCCGGTTCCCTGAATGCCGCTGTTCTTTTCTTCATCAAGGCGTTCATACGCGGAAAAGAGTTTGTCAAGGTCTTCCTCTTTGACGCCCGCTCCGGAGTCCTTGACGGAAAAGCGGAGCGTGCATGCTTCGTCGGTTTTTTCCAGGGCAGAAACGCACAGTGTGAAGCCGCCATCGTCGGTATATTTTACCGCATTGGTCAGAAGATTCAAGAGGATCTGTTTGATCTTCCCTTCGTCGCCATAGAGGCGCTTCGGAAGTGTCCCATCGACCGAAACATCAAAATACAGTTTTTTTGCCTCGCTGCGGACGCGGATCATGGTAATGGCGGAGCGCAGCATGTCTTCGATATTATATTCCTGCTCCACAAGGTGCATTTTCCCGGACTCGATCTTGGAAATATCCAGCAGGTCATTGATCAGGCCGAGCAGGGATTCTGTGGCACGCCGGATATTCCGGGCATATCCGTTGATCGAAACGGCATAGTCTTTCGGGACCTGCGATGTGTCTTCGCGAAGGATCATTTCATCCATGCCAAGGATCGTGTTGATCGGTGTCCGGATTTCGTGGGACATATTGGCGAGGAAGCGGGATTTCGCTGTATTGGCACGTTCCGCTTCGTCCTTTGCCTCCTGGATCTGTGTATATTGCCTGCGGATCACCGTGCCGGTCATGACACGCCATACCAGCAGGCCCACACAGGCAGCAATCAGCGCAACCAGAAGGATCTGGACGGCAATCAGTTCCATCAGGCGGGGTTCTTTGACCAGCTCATAACGGTCGTCAGAAAGCACAGCTTCCGTCCGTTTGTCCAGAATCTGGATATGCAGGGTATAATTCCCATACCGCAGCCCTGTGTATTCCATAGGAGAAAGGAGGCTTTGCGGTGAAATGAGGCCCGTTTCTCCTGTCCCTTCCAAAAAAACGCGGATCAGCGGATTGGACATGGTATAATCCAACACCGCCGGAGTGATCTGGATGCGTCCGTCTCCCGGAGGAAGGGTATAGATGCCGGATGCGTCCGGGAGAATGGCTTCTTCTTCATAATAGACGGATTCAACCTTTGTCTGCGCAAGGGCTGTTTCGTCATAAAAATGCGCAATATTGACTTTTGATACGCCGGTCTGCCCTGCGATATACAGGTTCCCGCTGGCATCAATACAGCTGTAGGAGTTTGCAACCGGGGTGCTGGTCAGCCCGTCTGCCAGGGTATAGATCCGGTAATTCGTGATTTCGTTTGCCAGCATCTGATCTGCCTGGATATTATATAAACCTTGTGATGAAAGCACCCATATGCTGTCGTCGATTCCAGGACAGAGATCAAAATTGTTATTATACGGAAAATTGGAGATATTGTAAATCTTTCCGTCTTTCAGATACTCAATGGAGTTGGACGTAATGATCCAGTAGAGGCTCCGTGCCTCATCGTATTTGATCCGCAGGATCACGTCGCTGGTGAGACCGTCCTGCGCATCAAGCTGCTCGATCGTGGCGGCAGCTGCATCTCCGGTGCCGGTCTGGATGGAATACAAGCCGTCTCCGTCTGTTCCTGCGTAGATTTCCCCGTCCTGTCCCTCGCAGATAGTCAGGATGACAGGATTTTCCAGCCCGTCCGCTTCCTGGATCGTCTGTTCGATTCGGCCGCGCCTCAGGATCGCAATGCCGCCGTTTGTTCCGGCAAGAATGGAGCCGTTTTTTGTTTCGTAGGTGCAGCGAACCTGATTGCCGGGCATTCCGTCCTCGATGGTCAGGTCTTTGATCTCTCCGCCGGGTGTCACATAGACGAGGCCATGTCCATCTGAGAAAGTGGAGATCCAGAGGCCGCCGGAATGGTCTTCCATCACGCAGCGGATCCGGGTATTTTTCAAATGTTTTGTGAGTCTGGTTTGTATGGGTTTGTGTGTTTTGTCAATGATATGCAGTCCATGGTCCGTTCCAATGAAAAGCAGGCCATGATAGAAGCGAGTGGCATTTACCACATCGCTTGGAAGGCCGGCGCGTGCGCTGTAATTCTGGAAATTGTTTGCCACCAGCTTCATAATCCCCTGGCGGGAAGAAGCAAACCACATATTCCCCTGGTAATCCGATGATGCGTTTTCGATCGAGTCTGTCAGCGGCAGGTTTTCCAGGATATGGAAGCGACGCTCTTTGTCCAGATAACCAATGGCGGATTTTGATGTGATCCAGACCCGTCCGCAATGGAAGGACAGGCTGTAGATTTCCTGTGCGGGAGCCGTGTTGATCGCATGCATATGCCCGGTTTCCGTTCCAAACGTCCCATAATAGATATGGTGGTTTTCTGTTGCAAGATAGACTTTGTCTGCTGAAGATGGATCAGCCATGATGGCTGTGATTTTATCCGGGCAAAGTTCCATACTGTCATAGTATGCTGCGATTGCTGCGGTGCTGCCGGATGAGCCGGGGGCTGCTGCGATCATAAACAGGGAGCCGGTCATGGTCAGTCCATAGACCTGTCCATCCTGGCCGCATGACAGCTGGATGATGGTTTCGTGGTTGATCCGTGCGTCATTCACGGTACGCAGCGCATGGCTCTCGTCCATGACAGCCACACCGGCAGTGGTGCCGATATAGGTATTTCCGTGTTCATCCTGCGCGAAGCATCGGGTTGAGGAAGAGGGCAGCCCGTCCTCTTTGGTAAAATGCAGGTAAGTGTCCTGCTCAACCACAACGATGCCATTGTCATTTGTCGCAACCCAGATCCGCCGGGAGCTGTCCTCAAACATTCCACGGGCGTTTGTGAGCCCTGCGGAAGAGGGCAGCCGTTCAAAATGTGCTCCATCATAGCGGAGGACGCCGCCGTATGCGCCGATCCAGACATAGCCATCTGAGGTTCCCAGGACGCAGTTTGCTTCTGAGGTGGGCAGCCCGTTTGTGGCATCATAGAGCTTCGTCACATAGCCCACTTCCGGGAGCTGCCCGGTTGCTGCGTAGCCTCCGCCAATCTGGAAATCTGAAGCCATGGCGCTGGATGCAGCAGTGGAATCCTGCTCTGTTTCGCTTGCAGTGCCTG
>CADBTO010000092.1 GCA_902797565.1 uncultured Lachnospiraceae bacterium | reverse complement strand
TTCAGGCGAATCGTCCCGACTTTACGTAATAGCCTCCTATACTCAACTGACTGAAGTTCCTCTGTTTTTGCCTTGCTGGGAACAATCAATCACTTTCTGATTTCTCTGACACATTGATACTGCGTTTTCAAACATCATAATCCGTCCCTTTTTTCGAGTCAATATCCACCATCTTCTAATCCTCCGCGCCCGTCTGCCCCAGCCACCCATACTGGTTTGAAAACATCACCGCGCCAATCTCATATGCTCCGTCCACCCGGCGCTCCAGGTATCTTTGGATTGCCGCAAGAAGGCTTCCAAGCACTTCTTCCCGCAGCCCTTCCCGCTCCCGGTCCAGCAGTTCCAGGACAGCATCACAGGTTGCGCATTGCATAATTTCCCGGCAAAGTCCCGTGGATGCCCCGTGGATTGCTGCGTGGGCGCACAGTAACTCCATCCGGCAGTCCGCGTTTTTCTGGTGGGTGTTCATAATCCCACCGGCAGTCTTGACCAGCTTCCCGATATGGCTGACCAGGAGCACGCGCCGGAATCCCCGCCGGCCTTCCTGCACCGGGTTCCCGGAATCAGGATCACAGAGCGGCTCCGGCGCAGCAGGCGCTGCTTCGCCCGCCACAATATCCAGCGCCTCTCCCAGATATCCGGAAAATTTCACCACCGGCGGAAGGTCTCTTCCTACTGCCTCAAACCTGGGTTTCAAATGCTGCGCAATAAATGCCTGGCCATAATTCCCCGGTGTCAGAATCAGTTCCTGATAACCCTGCTCCGCCAGCTGGTGGATCTCCAGCTCAATACTCTTTACCAGTGCCGTAACGCTCTGCGGCTCCTCGATGCCAGTGCTGCCCAGAATGGAAATACCGCCTGTGACACCCAGGGTTTCATTAAAGGTCCGCTTGGCAATCTCCCTGCCCTCCGGCGCGAAGATCCTGATGCACAGCCCGTTTTCATATGCCGCCCGAATCGCCTGCTCCCGCTCCGCTTCTGCCCGCGCCTCCTCTGCCGCCTCCCGGATCATCTGCCGGGGCACGGTATTGATGGCCGCTTCGCCCACCGGCTGATCCAGCCCCGGCTTCGTCACAATGCCAATGCCTTCGCCGCCGCAAATCCGGATCGCTCCATTTCCATGCGCTTCCAATAACGATACCTCTGCGCAAATGAGAATCCCATCCGTCACATCCGGATCGTCCCCGGCAAACTTCCGGACGCCGCACCAGACAGAGGCCCCGTTTTTCCCGGATGCCGCCACGTCCGCCCAAACCCGGATTCCCTTCTTTGTCAGCACGGAAACATTCTCCGGCACACTCCCGGTCAAAAGATACCGACAGGCAGCCGCGCTCGCAAGTGCCGCTGTCGTGCCCGTCGTATAGCCCAGCCGCAGGCTCCTGCTCCCGCAGCGGATCCGACCGATCTCCCGCTGTCCAGAACCTCTTTGTCCAGGATCCGTCATCCAAGCACCCCCTTCCAGACCACCGGCAGACCCGCACAAACCTCGACCACCGCATCCGCTTTCTCTGCCAGCATCCGGTTCAGCTCCCCAAGCTCCCGGCGATACTGCTCTGTTTCCGCGTCATATACCCTGCCATCGCAGAAGATATCATTTGTCACCAAAACCGCCTCGCAGGATCGTCCCATCAGCTCCGCAAGTTCCGGAAAAACGGCCTCTGCCCCCCGGCTTTCCCTGCCGAAGTACTGCCCGAAAAACTCGTTCGACAAAAGATTCGATACACATTCAAGCAGGACAAAACGGCTGCAATCCGGTAATGCGCCGGAAAGGCCCCACTGCCGTTCAACCGTGCGAAAGCCCTTCCCTGCCCGCTTTTCAAGATGCCTTGCGATCCGAAGCCGCGCTGCATCCGAAGCGGTTTCCATCGTGGCAAGATAGGTCTTTTCTGCTCCGCCGGGCGTCCGGACGCACAATAGATTTTCCGCATATTCTGACTTCCCGGATCCGCTGCCCCCAATCACTAATATATTCATACGCGATTTATCCTGCCCAAATCAAACGCATACGCATACGCAATCTGTCCTACCCAAATCAAACGCATACGCATACACAATCCATCCTACCCAAATCAAACGCCAACACATACACCCCAGCACACGCACACCACCCGCACACATCGCTACTTCACCCGCATCCCAATCCCGCAGAGCACCCGGTAAACCTCCTTCGACCGGGCAGCGGCAGCCTGCAGGACCTTCCCCACCTGCTCCCGGACTTCATTTTCTTCTTTGTCCAAAGGCACAACACCGGATCCCATCTCATCACACAGCACCACAAGCTCCGGATTCTGCTGTGCCAGTTCCGCAAATGCCAAAACAGGATCCACACCTTTAAGCACCAGCTTCCGCACCAGTCCGTGGATATGGTTGATGGCACGTACTCCCGCCGGAAGCGCAAAATGAAAGGCTGTATCCCATTCCAGAAAAGATGCCTCCACCACTTCATCCCGGCGGATTCCAAACTGCTCCAGCGCAAACACCAGCTTCCCCTGGTATGCGCCGCCAAACACCAGTACCATTGCATCCACTCCCCATCTATCCATTCATCACACAGTGCTATGTCGCTGGTGTGCTCTGTAAAAAACCGGAAATTACCAGCCCAAAGACCATGCAAAGCTCCAGCATGCACAGCAGCCATCCCGCCAGATCCCCCGTCATCCCGCCGAATTTCGGAAGGATGACGCGCAGAAAATACAGCAGGAGCACCCCTGCGCAAAGCAGAGGAATCCCCGCAAAAACGCCCAGAATCAGGAACAACAGGATCACAAGGCACAGAAGGACGGCTACCGTAAACGCAATCGGCCCCTTTTTCTCCCGGATCCCCGCCATCGCATACAGGCTGCCTTCCTCTTTCGCATTTTTCAGGCACAGGGAACAGACTGCCACCATCCCGCGCGAAAGCGCCGGAACCAGTATGGCTGCCCCCTGCATCTCTGAAAGAACGCCCGCCAGAGTCCTGCCGCCTGGAATACAAAGGATACACGCCTGTCCCCAGGCCGATGCAAAAAGCGCCCGCTTCTCCCACAGGATACAAAGGCATCCCACCGCCGCCAAAAAATACAGAATCCCCCGGATCACCCCGAACGCGCCAATATGCGGGTCTTTCAGGATCCGCAGCCGCTCCTCGCAGGGCTTCCATGAAGAAAGCGCATCTGCCGTATCCAGCAGCCCGTCCACATGGAACCCGCCGGTATACAGAAGCGCCGCAGCAATCATAAAGCACGCTGCCGGAGTACTTGAAATCCGGAGCCGATCCAGATACAATAAACATACTGCTTCCAGTATCCCAAGCACCAGCCCCACCAGCGGGAACGCGCAGAGTACATAGCGCCGGCTTTTTTCATCCCATTCGACCTGCGGGACCGGCAGCCTGGAATACATCGAAAAAGCAATCAACACAGACTTCATGATTCCCCCTGTCTGCTGCATCTGCAAATCGCCCTGCCCGCCGCCGGCCTGCGTCGGCATATGCGCGCAAACGTCCCCTATGCAGCCC
>CADBTO010000091.1 GCA_902797565.1 uncultured Lachnospiraceae bacterium | reverse complement strand
CGCAGTCACAGAGGCGGTGTTTTTGAGCAGCGGAAGCTGCGAAAAAGGACCGCGCTGCTGGAAAAGATGCGCACACAAAGGAGTTCTTAAATATGAAAATCAATGCAAATATCTCCGCGCTGACAGCAAACAAGTATTTGCTGCGGAATGAGCGGGCTTTGACGGCTTCTATGGGGCGGTTGTCCTCCGGATATAAATTGAACAGTGCCAAGGACAGTCCGGCGGGCATGGCGATTTCGAAGAAGATGCGGGCGCAGATCAACGGGATTTCCCAGGCAGGGGAGAATGCCACCAATGCGCAGGCAATGATTGATATTGCAGACAGCGGGATGGCAGAGATCACCACGATGATCCAGCGGCTTCGGGAGCTGGCTGTGCAGTCCGCGAACGGGACGAATACCGATGAAGACCGGGAAGCGATCAACAAAGAGGTGGAATCACTGAAGAAGGAGATCGACCGGATCGCTTCGGATACGGAATACAATACAAAAGGGCTTCTGGATGGTTCCATGCATGGGCATATTTATTCTGATGATGTGGACATCCTGGAAGTGACGGATAAGGTGAAGCCGGGAAATCTCAAGCTGGAACGGGCAGCGGGGGATACGAACGGGGTTCCGCCGTCGATTGACCTGAAGGGAATGACGCCGGATGAGCTCAAAAATCTGCCGGCAGACTGTGCCAGCGTGGAACTGTCGGTTCCTGCGGGGACAACCGTGGTGGCAGATCCCACGACGAACCCGCCGACCGAGGTGACGCTTGATACGCCGGTCAGCGCGAAACTTCCGCCCGTTGATGCAAATGGAACTCCGGTGGGGGATTGGAAGACGGATGACGGCGTGACATATTATATAGAAGGATCTGAGACCTATGACGCGAACAAGCCGCCATTTACATACAAAAAGCTGGAATACAACAGCAAGACGGGCGAACTCAAGGCAGGGGAGCACTATGGCGGGGAAGATGCCACGCTGAAGCTTTCTACCACGGATGGAAAAAGTTCGCAGGCACTCGGGCTGGATTCCGGCGCGATTGATTTTGCTATCCCGACCGAGATCACGGAAGATATGGTGGATGCGAACGGGGAAATGAAGATTACGTTTACGCCGGGAAGTACCGTGACAATCGCGGTGAAAACGGATGCAAACGGATTGGTCAAGGACGCAAACGGCCATCTTTTGAATCCGGCTACGGACAGGCCATGGACGGCAAAAGAAATCGAAGAGGCGGTCAAGGCCGGGGTAGATGACACGAAGGCAGAGATCAAAAATGGCCAGCTTGTTGCCAAGGAAGTGGATACGCCTCCAGCGGCTGGAGCGGAACAGGAACTGGCGGTGGATATCACGCCGGCGGGGGCGCAGAAAGCCATTCTGGGGGATGATTATAAGACAGTCAACGGGCAGACCGTCCAGGATGGGACGAAGATTGAAGCGAAAGGAAAGAAGCCGGGCGTCTATTTGAACGGGGAAGAGGTCTATGCGTTCGACCACATCCAGAGGACGGACCAGGGGGATTTCAAAGATGCTGTCCGTGTGACGATCAGCAAGCTGCAGGGGCTGACAGACCAGGATGTCCAGACGCTGAAAGAGAAAGGCGCGACGGATGCAGAGATTGAAAAGCTGGAAGCCCTCATCAATACACCAACGGAACAGATCAGTAGTACACTTGCCGGAATGACGGATGCAGAGATCGGTAAATTAAACGATTATCTGGCAGAATTGAAGCTGACAGATTCCTATGCCGGCCGTACAGAAATCCGTGACAAGGAAACCGGTGAATTGCTTCTGACAGTAAACAGCAACCAGAGTTTCCGTGCATATGTCCCCGGCTTCGGGCAGGGAATCGTACAGAATGGCGGGAATGCCGGACAGCAGGGACTGATCAGCATTGGCGCAATGGATACCGGGCATCTGTTTATTGCAGATCTGGATATGTCGACACAGAACCGGGCAGTAGCAGCGATTGACAAGCTGGACAATGCGCTGGCGATCGTGAGCCTGACCCGTTCAGAGATTGGTGCGGTATATAATGGACTGGATGCGCGAATCCGCCATCTGGATGCAACGGAGGAGAATCTGGAGGGTGCCATCAGCAGGATTATGGACACGGATATGGCACGCGAGATGACAGAGTATACGAAGTATAATGTCCTGCAGCAGGCAGGCACGTCTGCATTGTCCCAGGCGAATGAGATTCCGCAGATGGCGCTGCAGCTTCTGAGCTGAGTGCATCGCGGCATTCCAAACAATGAGGAATAGATATGACGAAGGAAGAACGGCAGGTATTTACCAGGCGGATTGTTTCCAGCAATAAAAGCGAGCTGATCGTTGTCCTGTTTGAGATTTTTTTTTGCTATATCGATTGTGCGAAAGAAGGTTATTGCGACGGGAAACGGGGGGATGAAGCTTCGAAGGAGGCGATCCGGCATGCGCTGGAAGTGCTTGCGCATCTGAAAGCAGATCTGCATTTTTCAAAAGAAACGGCGCAGCTGTCCGGTCGGTTGTATGCGATCTATGATTACTGCCAGAGACTGCTTTACAAGACGATGTCACTGGGACGCGCAGAGCAGCTGGATGAAGCGGAAGGGTTGATGCGGGAGCTGCACGAAGCATTCCGGAAAGTCGCAGAAGAAGATCAATCGAAGCCGCTGATGCAGAATGCGCAGAGGGTGACAGCAGGCTATACCTATGGCAGGACGGATGTCAATGAGATGGATGTTCTGCTGGACAATTCCAGAGGCTTTTTTGTATGAAAATAAAAGCGGGGGATGAACAATCGCCCCGCCGGATAGACAGACAGGGGGTTCGCGCGGCGGCTCCCTGTTTCCTTATGCGATCCCAAATAAAATCCGGTATTTTTTCCAATTTGGACGGTTGAAAAAACAGATGGATTAGAAGTATGATAGATAAAATACTGGCGTATTTGCCGTTTGAAGCAGAAGTCTTTGATTAGGAGGATGGAACATGAATGGAGCAGAAACCCGGCCTGCGGGCATGGTTATGGAGGTCG
>CADBTO010000090.1 GCA_902797565.1 uncultured Lachnospiraceae bacterium | reverse complement strand
TGCCGCATCCTCAATCAATGCCACAATGATATCCCCGTCCTCGGCCGTGGATCTGGTTTCCACCATAATTGTATCCCCGTCGAAAATCCCTGCACCGATCATGCTGCTTCCTTTGACACGGAGCATAAAAACTTCCCCTTTGGGAACATATTCTGATGGGATAGGGAAGTACCCATCGATATTATTGACCGCAAGCAGCGGCATCCCCGCCGCCACCGTCCCGATCAATGGAACATTTACCACTTCCCGGCGGACCAGGTTGAACGCATCATCGCGTATTTCAATCGCTCTCGGCTTCGTTGGATCCCTCCGGATATAACCATTTTTTTCCAGGGATTCCAGATGGGCGAATACAGAAGAAGTTGACTTCAGCTGCACCGCATCACAGATTTCCCGTACAGATGGCGGATAACCCCTATTTAAGATCTCTTTCTTGATAAATTCCAGTATTTCTCTCTGCTTTTTGGATATTTTCCCGTAGCTCAAGATAAACCCAACCTCCTGAAAAAATAATTCGTATGGGCATTCTATCATAACCCACCCAAAAAATCAAACATATTTTCAAAACATTTTTTCTGTTTTTTGAATATTCGTATGATCCGTTCTTTCAGATTTTTATTTTTCCGAAAACACGAAATAGCACGAAAAACGCTTTTTTTTCATAATTTTCTTGCTTAAATCCACACGATATGTTACCATAAAAGTAATATTTTTGTCCGTGATACCTTTTTTTCAAAATAAACTGGAGGTGACGATCATGAACGGTGCGGCAGGTTTGTCTGGTGCTGGAAGCAGGTATGTTCCTACTGCAACGAAACAGGATAACGGAAATAAAACCGATCAGGAACAATTATTAAAAAGAAAAGTAGCATCCCTTTCTGACAAATTAAATGGTCTTTCGAATAAACAGCAAGACAACGAGGAAAAAAGAAAACTCCATGAGAAACTCCGCATTGCCGAAGCGGAACTGAAAGCATACCAGAATAAAGCGCGGCGCAGTGATACCGGAGCATCACAAAACAGTCATACAGATAAGTCGGAAGACCGCCGTACTCAGGAAGCCAACGCTTCCCAGAAGGCAGCAAAAGAGCGGCGCGATCGGATTGCGGAAGAAGCAAAAGCTGCACAGGCACCTTCCGCAGCGGAAACAGCTGCCAAAGAAACCCGCCAGAACGCGGCGGCTGCATCCTCGGAAAGCAGCACTTCCGCAGTGGAACAGGCTTCAGCTTCTGCATCATCCACGGCAGCCAAAGAAAACAAAGTATCTGAAACAGAATCCAGCGCAGCAGAAGATTCTGAAAAGAAGAAGCAGCGCGGGAACGATGAAAAAAAAGACACCGGCTTTGTTTCTGATGAGGACAGCATTGTGCTGACGCTTTCTTCCAACCAGGAGCGGATTGAGGATATGGAGCATCTTCGTTCCAGGCTGAGTTCCCAGCTGAAGAAAGCAGAAACTGAGGATGAGGTCAAGGCCATCCAGAAGAAACTGGGAGATGTAAGCCGAAGGATTGGATCCCTTATGAATGAAAACATGAAGGAATCCAGCGGGAAGACACAGAACCAGAAGATGCCGGATATCAAAGAAAGCCTTGGAAAGCTTCAGGTGGAGCCAATCAACGAGCGCGAGGACTTCACACTGGGTGCTTCTGACACTGGAAACACGGAGGTCCTTTCCAGGAACAGCTTTTTTGGAGGATCGGATCTGGTGATCCAGTAAATGATTTACAAATTTATAGAAAGGAGGCGCTGCTTCAAAAGCAGCAAACAATTCCAGAATTATGATTGACAACAAAACACTGCACGAAACAATGGAAAATGGTGATGTGATCACAGAGGAGGTATCAAAAATCCTCCTGGAACTTGACGAGACAGCATCTGTTACCACACAGGCTGACCTCAATGAGATGCTTGTCTCGCTCTATAACCGCCTCGACAAAGGGAACATCCTGTTTCCGGCCATCAGCGGTGAAGCGCCCTGTACAAAAGAAGACCTTGAAAAATGGGTACAGGAAAATCTGGATCCTTATACCGCAGGACTTTTTGAAAAATCAATCAAATAAAAAGATGGCAAGATGCAAGGTGGGAGAGCAGATGCTCCCCCCATCTTTTGCGGCTTGTATCTAGCGGTTAAATCTCCGTTTTTCCGATAGTTAGTAGTTTCCGTATATCCACAGTGATATCCGTGCTTTATCTTGTATTCGAAAGGATTCCTCTATGGGAAAAGACTCTGCCTTTTATAAAGAAAAAAAACGCAAACAGACCCTGGTGCTGCGGGATCTGGTCAAGCGGCTTCCGGGCTTCGCGGTCGATTATATATACAGCAAGGAACAGACTTCCCAGACCAGCACGCTGGTTTCTTACTGCTACGACCTGATCACGTTCTTCACCTTCATCCGTGAAAACAACCCGCTCTATAAAGACGTGGAGATCCAGAATTTCACGCTGGACATCCTGGAAAAAATCACGCCGGAAGACCTGACGGAATTCCAGCGCTACCTGACACTCAATGTCGGCGAAGGCACGGCGCATGAAAACGGCAAACGCGCCGTGGCACGGAAAATGGCGCCCCTGCGGGGCCTCTTCAAATACCATGTCATCCGGGAACATATCCCGAAAGACCCGACGCTCCTTGTGGCAATGCCCAAAGAAAAAAAGGACAAGAACATCATCCGCATGAACAATTACGAAGTGCGTTCCATCCTTTCTGCCATCCGGGAAGGAAACGAACAGCTGTCCGAACGCCAGCGGAAATACTGCCTGAAAACCCAGAAACGCGACCTCGCGATCCTGACCCTCATGCTGGGCACCGGAATCCGGGTTTCCGAATGCAACGGGCTGGATCTGGAAGACATCGACTTCGTGGTGGATACCCTGACCATCGTCCGGAAAGGCGGCGGCCAGGACGTACTGTACTTTGGGAAAGACATCCATGATGTGCTGGAAGACTATGTGAACAGCGAGCGCATGGCCATCACGCCGCGGGAGGGGCATGAAAACGCCCTCTTTTTCTCCCTGCAGGGGAAACGCATCAGCGTGGACGCCATTGAAAAACTCGTGAAAAAATATGCCCGCATCGCCGTGCCAAACAAAAAGATTACGCCCCACAAATTGCGGAGCACCTATGGCACGGCACTTTACCGGGAAACCGGTGACATCCGTCTGGTTGCGGATGTGCTGGGGCATGAAAACATTAACACGACCATCAACTTCTATGCTGCCATCGAAGACGAACACAAGCGTGAGGCCGCCGGTGCCGTGGACTTCTCCCGGCCGGATCCGAAACCATAGACTCCGGCAGGATTTTCTCTGCGCAGCCCGTCATACAGATTAAAAGGGGATGCCCATCCGGCATCCCCTTTGTTCACCCATTAGAATATCCCTTCAACTGCTCCGCGTCTTCGCTCATTTTGGAGATCAGCGCATTGATATGGGCGACAACCCGCTGGTTTTCCTCTCCGACAGCGAGTGTTTCTGTCGCATGCGCAGTCACTTCCTCTGTTGCGGCGGAAGCCGTTTCGATGTTTCCAACAATCTCTGCATTTGCATCCGCCAGCTTGACAACGATATGTCCCAGATCCGCGGTATGCCGTTTGATTACATCCACGCTCCGGTTGATCTTCCCGAAGCTCTCCGCCGTATCCGCCGCGCACTGGCTCTCTTCTTCGCCTGCCTGCAGCAGCGTTTCGATGGTCGAGACCATCGTATCGACCTGGGAAACGACCTCTCCGATCAGGCTCGTGATATTGTCCGTAGCGCTCGCCGTCTGAGACGCAAGGTTTGAAATTTCATTCGCCACAACCGCGAACCCGCGCCCCACTTCTCCAGCCCGCGCCGCTTCAATCGAAGCGTTCAAAGATAACAGATTCGTCCGGGACGCAATACTCGTGATCAGGTCCGTAATCGAATTCATCTCCGCCGCCGTATGCTGGAATTTGGAAAGTGCTTCCGCCACGTTCTTCCCTGCCGTATCCACCTGTCCGGTCAGGCTTTCCATACGGATGATGTTTTCCTGCCCCACAGAAACGGCCTCTGCCGCAACATCCACATTCTCCGTGATCGTATTCATGGAAGTTTCTACATTATGAATATGATCGGAAATTTCCGTGGTCTGCGCCAGCTGCTTTTGTGCCGCAGCCGATGTCTCGCTTGTCCCTTTGCTGACTTCATCCATGGATCTGCGCGTCTGGTCTACCGCATCCCTGAGCGTTTCCATTTCTCCGGAAACCTCTGCCACCGTCTGTGTCATCTCGCCGGAAACAGCAAGTACATTCTCCAGCAGCTCCGACGTCTTCTTGTGTTCTGTTCGAAGCTGCCCGGCACGCAGAACCTGCAGCGTATGGTTTGTCCTGCTGACCATAATCAGGTATCCGACAATCAACATCATCACCAAACCCTGGATCTCCGCCACCGCGGTATCTGTCAGCTTCCCCTGTACAAGCTGCATGACAATCACGATGATGTTTACAAGAACCACGCAAACGCCAATCAGAGAAATATAGCTGACATCGTCATACAGGGACATAATGATCAGCATGGGGATGATATACGTGAACACCAGCGCATTATTCGTTGTCAGGAGCACAAACGCATACAGGATAAAAAAACCAATCCCAGTGATTTGCTTGATCATGCCGGAAGCCGGGTCCCGCCGGATCTCGATCTGCGTCCAGATGATCGGGATCAGCGCCAGCGCCGCCACAATCAGCACATAGCCAATCGTCCTTGTTTTCTTAACCACTTCCAGCACGTATGCGGCCGCAATGATCGAACAGATGATCGTAAGCGCCAGCACCGCACGTTTGTTCGCCAGCACGACCTCCTGCACCGAAAGCTTCGTCCGTTTTGTTTGTTCATCCATACTCGTTTCTCACCTTATGCCTTCTTTTTACCTTTACAAGAACCCTGGTTTATTCAGCCTTTTCCTCCACCGGCATCAGCTTCATATACCGCTGGAAGCCATAGATGATCTCCCGGACATTTTCCTCATTCACATACTCACCCAAAATCGCATAACGCACGCCGGCATCCACCACCTCATACGTCACGCCCGCATTCAGCATATACTCCTTCTCACCGGTAAACATCGAAAAAGCGTCCACATAGATCCCATTGTCATAACCCTTCGGAAGATAGAACTCAAGCATCGTGCCGTATGCCCCGCCTGAATGGCCGGATGCAACCGCATAGTC
>CADBTO010000089.1 GCA_902797565.1 uncultured Lachnospiraceae bacterium | reverse complement strand
GGATGCAGCAGCGGCGCGGGGAAACGGGGCGAGGGCACAGCTGGATCTTTGGCTGCGCTTCCTGGATGTCCTCTGCACGCTGCTTCTGGCGGCACAGTCGGGCGGGGCAGCTCCGCCCGGCGGCTGGGCAGGGATCCGGGTGGGCAAGGATGCGCTGGTGGATACCCTGCTTGTGCCTGAAAAGGACGCAGGGCAGGAGACGGAGCAGACGGCTGCGCAAGGCGGGGTTGGAGCAAAGCTTGCAGACCTGTTTTTCGAGATGATGGAGCAGGGCGCGAAGCGTTCGGAGGCGTCGCGGCAGGTGACGATCTGGGATCTGTTTTATTCCGGCGTCCTGGAGCCGATCGAAGCGCTGGCACTGCTGATGGCGGCGGCACCGGATCTGAACCGCAAATATGAAACGGCTTTTGATACCCTGTCGCAGACCGCTTCGCATGGCAGGGTGACGCCGGGCATCGTGCGGGACGCCTGCAAGCTGTTTCTGGATGAGGAGCAGGCGGAAGATCCGGTGCTTTTGGATGGCGAGAGCTTTTTGAACCGGCTTCTTTTGGAAAAGGACGCGGACGGGAGTGTGTATACCGGGGCGATGGCAAGGCCGCTTGCTGTACGGGACTATGTTTTGGAACAGCTTTTGGGGAAAGGCGGCGGCTATGAGCGGCTGCGCCTGTTTGCATCGCCTCTGCCTGTGCCGGATGAGGGGGAGAACCTGCTCCACCGGAAGGAATGCCAGCGGCTTCTGGCGCTTATGGAACGACAGGCACAGGGGCTGGTGGTCCTGCTTGGGGAAGAAGGCTCCGGGAAGAAATATGTGATGGCGAGCGCAGCCAGACAGATTGGCCGGATAGCGGTCAGGATCCAGCTGGACGTGCTTCTGGCCCTCGAAACAGAGGAGCTGGCCCAGGCAATAAACGAACTGGTGTTCGCGCATGATCTGTACGGGGATGCGCTTTATCTGGAAGCCAGCGATCTGGCCAGGCTGGATGAAGAACGGATGCAGCTGGTCCTTGCCCGGCTTTTGATGGAATGCGGGCAGGTGGTTCTGGGCACGTCCGAGCCGCCGAAGCATCTTTATGTGCCGGGGGAGCGGATTGACCTGAAGCTTTCGCGTATTTCACGGATGCAGCAGGAGACGCTGTGGGGCGACCTGCTCCGGCGCTTCGGTGTGGAACTGGAAGGGGATGCGGCAGAGCAGCTGCGGGAGGTTGTGTCGAAATACGACCTGTCCCCGGGGCGTATCGCTTCGGCGGCCAGGATGATTGGGCTTGAAGAAGGCCCGGTGTCCCGGCGGATGGTTGAGGACGAGGTGAACAGCCAGTCCACGGCGGGGCTGGGGCGGTTTGCAGCAAAGCTTTCGAGCAGTTTCCGGATGGACGATATTTTCCTTACGGAGCCGGCACGGAAGCAGCTGGAACGGGTGTTCGAGCGGATTCGTTATGCGAGCGTTGTGATGGACAATTATGGGTTTGGACGCATCCTGCCGTATGGTCGCGGCACGTCCGTTGTACTCTACGGGCCTCCGGGAACCGGGAAGACGATGCTTGCTACCGTGATTGCGAATGAGCTGAATGTGCCGCTGTATCGGATCGACCTGTCCCAGATCGGCAGCAAATATATTGGAGAGACGGAGAAGAACCTCTTGGAATTGTTTGAACTGGCGCGGGGGTCGAACGGGATCCTGTTCTTTGATGAGGCGGATTCGCTGTTTGCGAAGCGGACGGACGTGTCCGGGTCGAATGACCGGCATGCGAATGCAGAGACAGCATATTTGCTGCAGCAGATCGAGGGCTACGAAGGGCTGTCCATCCTGGCGACGAACGTGTTCCAGAATTTCGACAGCGCGTTCAAGCGGCGGATGACCTTCCTGATCCCGGTGGAGATGCCGACGGAGCAGGAGCGGCTGCAGCTTTGGGAGCATATTTTCCCGGAAGGCGTGCAGCTGGCAGAGGATTGCAGGTTCGAGGCCCTGGCAGAGAAGGCGCAGCTGTCCGGCAGCGGCATCAAGGCGGCAGCGCTCGATGCCGCGTACCGTGCGGCTGCGCAGGATGGAATCGTCACGATGAACAGCCTGATCGAGGCGGTTGAGGTCCAATGCCGCCGAAACGGGATGACCGGCGTAGGGAAAGCGCTGCTGTTCGGGCGCTAGGGTTTTTCAGGTTGCCAGGTTTTCCAGGATACCAGAGTTTTCCAGGGCACCAGGGGTTTCCAGGATACTAAGGTTGTTCTTTTTCAAAAAGGAAGCTGCAGATTTTTTCTGCGGCTTCTTTTTGTTGTTTTTCCGGGGGAAGGGACGGCGTACCATCGCCTTTCTGCGTGCCGTAGTTTCCGAAACCCGCGTGGTTGGCACCGGGCAGGACGGTGATGGCAGCGCTTTCCGGGAAGAACGCGCTGGCGCGTTCCATCCGCTTCGGATTCAGGACGGTGTCCCTGGAACCATAGATCTGGATCGTGCGCAGGCTTTCCGGCAGCGGCTCTACCGGATAGGAAGCGCAGAGGACAAGCCCGGAAAGAAGGTCTGCGTGTCTGGCGGCGTATTCCGAGGCGATCGCGCCGCCGAGCGAGTGGCCGCCGATATAGCGGTTTGGATGTGTGTATTTGCTCCATAGTGCATCCGCACGGTCTTTTCCGAAGATTGCCAGACGCAGAGGCATCCTGACCAGGCATACGTCGATACCGTTTGCTGCCAAAAGGTGGAGAAAGGGGGCATAGGCTTCTGCCTCGACTTTGGCACCCGGATAAAAGGCCAGAAGATCCGTTTCAGAGGGGCCGTCGAAGAACCAGCCGTAATCCGTTTCGGAGATGGCCACGGTTTCATCGGATTCCAGTGCGGCCAGAGCTTCCGGCGCGGCATGGTAATAATCCTGCGTGTAGGCGAAAAAGGCGGCGGCAAGCAGGAGAAGCAGCGCAGCCAGGATGGCGGGGATACGCCGCAGCCGGCGTTTTTTATTGCAGAGCCGGGTTGGCAAAGCCGACCGGTGGCTCGCGGGCGGGCAGGGTGGATTCGCCTCCTCCCTGCCCGATTTTTGTGTAAGGTTTTGCTTCATATTCAATTCCATTTTCATGTTTGTTTTCCGGTGTCTATCCTACCATCATAACGCCGTTATACCACAGTTGTCAAGAAAAAATGACGGGAATCATGGTTGATTTTGTGCGGTGGCTTTGTTAGAATAATTATTCGATCATTGTTGATATCGTTTTTGATTCGAATAGGAAGTAAAGAGAGAAAAAAGATGGCAGAGTATACTGGCAAACATATCCCATGGCGGGAGCGGAGCATAGGAGAACGGATTTGGAGCATTTTTTTCATATGTATGATGCTGCTGCTCTTTGCGTTTTCTCTGGGGGCTTCGGTTCCAAAATTCAGCGCAAAGGATACGCAAAACGCGCGGGGGCGCGTATATACCCTGGCGGACAACTGGGTCCGGCTGGAAGAATCCGGAGAAGATACAGAAACAGCTGTGACATTTCCATTGTCCGTATACTGCAAAAACGGGAATGAGAAGGTGGTACTTGAGAGCGTGCTCAGCCAGAAAATGGGCGGGCTGTATCTGAATTTCCATGTGTCCGGGGCCGCCGTCCGCATTTATCTGGATGGCGAGGCATATTATGAAGACGGTTATACTCATGCGGAAGAAGACAGCCGGAAGATCAGCGGGAAGGTGGGCAGCAACGAGAACTATGTGGAACTGCCGCAGATGGAAGCGGATACGCCGATCCGGATTGAACTGGAGACCATCAAAAAGAAGAACACCGTGGTGATGGAAGCGCCGGTGGTGTCCCGGAATGATACGATTGTGGTCCGGATGATCCAGGACAGCCTGCTGCAGTTTTTCTGCTGTATGCTGATCATTATCTGCGGCGTTGTCCTGGTCATACTGTATGGGGTCAGCGTCGCGTTTGGCTGGGGGCGGCTGCATTTGTTCCTGCTGGCTTTTTTCAGCGGGCTGTTCCTGTTTTATTGTGTGGGCCGGATGGAGATTTTCCAGGCGTTGTTTGGAAACCATGCGTTTTTTACTTCGTTTGTGGTTGCATTTGCGCTGATGCCGCCGGTCCTTACCGCGCATGCGGCTGCGCTGGTGCCGGAAAAGCAAAAGAAACCGGTACGCGTGTTCCTCTTTTTGAACCTGCTTGTAAGCCTTTCCGCAGTCCTCTGGTATGCGCTGGAGGGTGAGGGTGAAACGTTCATGATATGGAACAATGCACGTTTCATGCTGGATATTACCTGCATCGTACAGATTGTTTTTTCTGTGCTTGCCGGAAGGGGCAAAGACAGGATTCCCGGAGCAAGGACGGCAGCTGTGGCGCATGTGTTCCTGCTGTGTTCGCGGTTCGGGGACTTCCGGTATCTGCTGCTGCATCAGGCACCGAATATGGATCAGGAGGGAAGCGCGGAGCTTTTGGGTTTTGCCTGCTTTATTATCCTGTTGACAACGCGGAATATTCTGGATATGTTGATGCTGTACAAGGAGCAGATGGAGCGTGCGGCAAAACGTGCCCAGAGCGCAAGCGAGGCAAAGAGCGCGTTCCTGTCGAATATGTCCCATGAGATCCGTACACCGATCAATGCCGTGCTGGGGATGGATGAGATGATCCTGCGGGAATCGCGGGAAGCATCTATCATCGAATATGCGGAAAATATCAAGACTTCCGGAAACAGCCTGCTGGGGCTGGTCAATGACATTCTGGACTTTTCAAAGATCGAGGCAGGAAAGCTGGATATTATCCCAGTGCAATATGCCTTTAGTTCTGTTTTGAATGACCTTGTGAATATGATCCGCGTCCGTGCCCATTCCAAGGGGCTGGATCTGGTGGTTGACGTGGATCCGGCAATTCCGGATCTTCTGTATGGGGATGAGGTGCGGCTCAGGCAGGTCATCACAAACATCCTGACGAATGCGGTGAAATATACGAATGAAGGCAGTGTGACACTTTCCGCACACTTCAAGCGGAAGCCGGAGGATCCGGACGGAATCCTGCTTTGCGTTTCGGTTCAGGATACGGGGATCGGAATCCGGGAGGAAGATCTGGACAAACTGTTTACTGCGTTTGAGCGGATCGAAGAGGAACGGAACCGGAATATCGAAGGCACCGGGCTGGGGATGAACATTACAACAAAGCTGCTTGCGATGATGGGCAGCCAGCTGCAGGTGGAGAGCGAATACGGGAAGGGCAGCTGCTTTGGCTTCCAGTTGGAGCAGGCTGTTGTCAAGTGGGATCCAATGGGGGACTATGAAGCGGCGCATCGGCGTGCTGTGACAGAGAGGCAGCAATACCATGCGAAGTTCACGGCGCCCGATGCGAGGATTCTGGTGGTGGATGATACGCCGATGAACCTTGTGGTCATGAAAAACCTTTTGAAGCAGACGAAGATCCAGGTGGAATGCTGCGAGAGCGGGTTTGCATGCCTGGATCTGGTGGAACGCGGGATGCGGTATGACGTGATCTTTCTGGACCATCGGATGCCGAAGCTGGACGGCGTTGAAACCCTGGAACGGCTCGATGCACTGCCTGTGTTTGCGGCGGATCCCTGTCCGGTCGTGGCGCTGACGGCAAACGCGATTTCGGGCGCAAGGGAGGAATACCTGGCTGCCGGGTTCACGGACTACCTGTCCAAGCCGGTGGGAGCGGAGAAACTGGAACAGATGCTCGCGCGGCTTTTGCCGGAGGAGAAGCTTTTGGATGTGCCGGAGATGCCGGGGGAGACAGAGGCGGAGGCAGGAGCCGGAGCGGATCCGGTGCCGGAGTGGCTGGTGGAAGTGGAGCGGCTGGATACGGCGAAGGGGATCAAAAACTGTGGTTCTTATGACGCCTATGTGGAGGCGCTGCAGCTGTTCCTGGACAGCGTGGAACCGGCGTCGGAGATGATAGAACGCTTTTTCCGGGATGGTGGCTGGCAGGATTATACGATCAAAGTGCATGCGCTGAAAAGTTCTGCGCGGGTCATCGGTGCAGAGGAACTCTCCCGTATGGCGGCAGGACTGGAAGCAGCAGGCAATGCCGGGGATCTGGAAAAGATCCGGGAGGAAACGCCCCGCCTGCTGGAATTATATCGTTCCTATCAGGAGAAGCTGGCGCCGCTGCATCAGGATCAGAAACAGAAACAGACGGGGCAGGAGCAGGAAGCGCAGGATCTGCCGCCGATTGACGCAGCGGGGCTGCAGGAAGCGTTTGGCGCGATCCGGGAATTTGCGGAAGTGTTTGATATAGATGGGGCACAATTCGTGCTGTCCTCACTTTCCGGCTATGCGATTCCGGAAACGGAGCGGGAGCGGCTGGAAAGGGTCCGGGAGGCGCTGCGGGATGTGGACTGGGAGCGGTTAAAGCAAGTGCTGGCATAGGAAGGGCAGGGCGGATTGGCTGGCGGGCAGTTTTTTTCATAAAAAGTTTGTTTTTTTGGATCAGGTGTGGTAAGATGAAGGCACGGCATACGGCCATGGATGATGAATTAAGGAAGAAGGCGGCGTTGTTCCGGCGCAGGGGTGCGCCGGCCAGGACAAAGCCGGGCGCGGCAGGTGCCGGGAAGCCGTCAGCCTCAGGTGCAGCAGGCGCCGGGGAATCGGCCAGTTCCGGTGCAGCGGGCGACGGGCGGGAAGCGTCTGGTTCGGGTGCGGCAGCAGCCGGGCGGAAAGTGTCTTCGGGCGCTGTGGCTGCCGGGGACGCAGCAGGTACAGGAACAGCAGTTGCCTGGGAAGTGGCTGGTTTTGGCATAGAAAGTGCCCGGCGGGGAGTGTCTCAGGGTGCAGCGGATGCCGGACGGGAAGCGCCTTCAGGTGCAGCGGCTGCCGGGGGAGCGTCCGGTTCAGGTGCGGCGGCTGCCGGGAAAGTGGCTGGTTCAGGTGCAGCGGCTGCCGGGGGAGCGTCCGGTTCAGATGCGGCGGCGGCCGGGAAAGCAGTAGGTTCAGGTGCGGCAGCTGTCGGGAAAGTGGCCAGTTCAGGTGCAGCGGCTGCCGGGAAAGTGGCTGGTTCAGGTGCAGCGGATGCCAGGGAGGCAGCTGGTTCAGGCATAAAAGGTGCCGGGCGGGCAGCTTCTGGAACGGCAGGTGCCGGGGAAGCGGCCGGTTCCGGCAAGCCGGATTTCGGGAAAAAGACGGCGTCAGGCGCGGCTTTGCAGGCGGGGAAGCAGCAGTCGTTGCAGGAAATCCGGTATGACCCGAAGTCCGCGCGGCAGAAGAAGCTGGAACGTGCGCCTTCAGATATTATTGCCGGTGCATTGCGGGAACTTCTGGCAAAGGAGCGTGCAAAAAAGACGAAAACGAGACAGAACGGGAACAAGATATGAGACAATGGGAAAATCGGATGGCGATGCGCGTGCTGTTTACCATCTGCCTGGCAGCGGCGACAGCAGTAGTGCCTCTTGCCGCTGGTCTGTCGGGTATGATTTCTGTACGGGCGGCGACAAAAAAAATCCGCCTGAGTGCCACGAAGGTGACGCTGAAAGTGGGAAAGACCAAGACGTTGAAGTTGAATGGCGTGAAAAAAAGCGTGAAAATCAAGTGGTCCAGCAGCAAGAAGAAGATTGCAGCGGTTACGTCTAAAGGGAAGATCAAGGCAAAAAAAGCCGGGACTTGTGTCATTACGGCAAAGGCATCCGGAAAGAAATACAAGTGCAAGGTGACGGTTCAGAAAAAAAAGGCGACGGGGACCGGAGAGGACGGAAGCGGTGCGGGAGGATCCGGCAATGGATCGAAGACCGGGGAGTCCGGCAGCAAAAGCGGCGGAGATGGCAAAGCGAATGCGGATTCCACAGGGGGAGATGCCGGGACAGGCGGATCCGGCAGCGCAGGCGGAAGCGGCGGCAAGGCGAAGGACGATGCGGAGCAGATCCGCAAGCCAGGTACCGTGGACTGCAGTGAGTATCCGGCGGCAGCGTACCTGTCTTTAGGCGGCTATATGGTGGGGGAAGGGCAATATCTGATTACGCTCACCAATGCTTCCAAGGGCAGCCAGATACAGATTGACGATCTGTTGACCTCGTTTTTCGCGGACGACGGGAGCCTGGTAGGAGAAGGGAATGCGGTCAGTATTGACGGAACCAGTTCCATCGCGCCGGGGGAGAGCCGTTCGTTCGTTGTGAACCTTCCTTATACGGAAAGCAGCAGCGGCAGGCACTACAAGACGTTTGAGCGGCTTGTCGTAAAGCCAACGCAGGCAAAGGGCAGCGGGATCAAGGCAGGTTATACCACCTTTGACACATCGAAGATCCGGATCACCAGCCGGAAGAGTTATCGGATTTATGGCACGAAACATAATATGCCGACCCGGCAGGAGGCAATCACGATCAAGAATACGAGCAAGAACGTGCTGGCACAGGTCAGCCTGCTCGTTGAGTTTCTCAATGGGACAAAGGTGATCCACTATACCAGGGCGGCAGGGTACAACATTCCGGCGGGGGGCATCCGGGTTCTCAAGGCAAATCTGGATCCGCCCCAAAGCCTGATGGTGACAGGCTGTAATGTGAAGGTGCTCTATGCCTATGGAACCAACCAGAAGGTCACGGCGACGGATGACGCGGAGGCGATTGCGCTGAACAGCAACCTGAAGCTTGTCAGTAAAAAAGAAGTGGGGAAGGGGCAGCTTCTTTGCGAGGTGAAAAATACCGGGAAGATGCCGTTGTATCTTCGAACACTTCAAATGGTCTATTATTTCCAGAAGAGTGAGAGCCTTTCTGAAATAGCAGGCTATGGCAGTGGATTCCCGATGAACGGTTCCCGGCAGCTGGAAGCCGGAGAAACTGCACGGTGGGTATTTGAGCGTCCGTACCAGCTTTCGGACGAGGGCAAGCAGTACCGGACGTTCATCGATTGGGAGTTGGAAGGGACGTTTGGCGCGGTGTCCCAGGCGGGCGTGCAGAAGGCGTATGAAAGTTCCAACCTGATTCTGAGCAGTGACGCGTATAAGACGTCTTCCAACCTGCAGAACAAGCCCCAGAAATACTGGAACATCCACGTGCGCAACGAAGGGAAGCTGAAGCTGAACCAGGCGAATATACTGGTGGAGTTCAAGAAAGGTGCGGAAGTCGTGAATTATGCCACGGCATCCGTGATCGGTACGCCGCCGGGCTACACGGATACGGTACGGGTCGGGATTGATTTCCCGGACAGCGAAGACGTGGATAATATCGCGTTGTCTACGATTTCCGCAACCTATACGGATGAAGAAGAAAGCAACTGGCGGGCTGCGGCAGAAGAGGAACTGCAGCTGGAAGAACTGGCAAAGAAGGTGGAGCTGTCCAGAGCGCAGCAGATTGGAAGCAGCCAGTATCTGGCGGAGTTTGTGAACAAGAGCGGGGAGAACCTGTCGATCAACAGGATTTCGTTGAATTATGTGATTGACAGCAGCAGTTATGCCGGTGTGGGCTATGTCGGGAAGTGCATTGACGGAAAGCAGCGGTTCCTGAAGCCCGGCGGCACGGCGCAGTTCGTGTTTGACCTGCCGCATGCGAGTTTTTCCACCGGAAAGGAGAACCGTGCGTTTGGGTCTGTGGAAGCGGAAATCGTGGTTTCACGGGCTGTTGAGCCATCCGGAGATGTTGTGGCATCGCCGCCTGTGAGCCTGATGGTGCGTGGGCCGGAGATCTCCTATGATTACCAGAATTTCCAGTACAAGATCTGGGAACTTTCGGTTGGAAATGGGAGCGCGGACGATTACAGCGAGTTGGAGTTCCTGATCCAGTTCCGGGAGGGGGACAAGGTCATCCATTATGATACGGTGTCGTTTTATGATCTCTGTGCCGGGTGTTTTGATGAGGCAAACCTCGTGCTGGATGATCCGGATTCAACCAGGGATGTGGACGTGGTTGTGACGCCGTTGTATTGTGAAAAATATTCCTGAAAAATTCTTCAAAAACCTTGATTTTTTATTTTCTTTGTGCTAGACTATCAAAATAATATGATGTGGCAGGGCGGGACATCCAATCTGGGTGGTGCGGCCCTGCCGATCTGATTTTCTACAAGGGTGTCTGATGCAGTCATTCTGGGCACCGTTCGAATGTCGGGCAAAGCTCTTGCCCTATGTTCCCATTTACATGAAAGAAACGCATACGAAAAAAGCATTGATACAGAGGGATAGTACAGATGGAAGCAAACCGTGAAAAGTATGAGAGCCTGCCCGCGTCCATATTAAGGGATCTGGTGAAGGCACGGGGGCTCAAGGGGCTCTCGAGGGCGAAGAAGCCGGAACTGGTGGAAGCGATGCTGGAGGCTGACCGGCAGGAGGCACAGGCAGAGAACCAGACGGTGGCGGAAGAGCGGGCAGAGGAACGCGCGGGCGGAACCCAGGACAGCGCAGTGTACAGGCAGGAGCCTGTGGAGCGCAGACAGGAGTTCGGCGAGCGGAGGCAGGAGACTGGCGAACGCAGGCAGGAGTATGGCGAGCGGAGGCAGGAGACTGGCGAGCGCAGACAGGAGTATGGAGAACGCAGACAGGAGTATGGGGAACGCAGGCAGGATGCGGGCGAGCAGCGGCAGGAGCGGCCGCGGCCCATGCAGGAGCAGATGCGCAGCCGGCCGGGCTTCAGGAACCAGGGTACACCGGCAGCAGCGGATGCCGGGCAGTCGCGGGGCGCTTTGCAGCGGGATCCCGGACGGACAGATGACCTTTCGGAAGTTATGTCCTACACGGATGCGAAGCCATGCAGCGGGATTTTAGAAGTCATGCAGGATGGCTTCGGGTTTATCCGCAGCGATAATTATCTTCCGGGGGATGCGGACGTGTATGTTTCGCCGTCCCAGATCCGTCGTTTCAATATGAAGACCGGGGATATGATCGAGGGGCAGACCCGGAGAAACAACCCGACAGATAAGTTTGGAGCACTCCTGTATATCGAAAAGATGAACGGGATGCCGCCGGACAAGGCAACGCGGCGGCCGAATTTTGAAGACCTTACGCCGGTTTTCCCGAATGAGCGGATCCGGCTGGAGCGTCCGGGCAGTTCGGTGGCGATGCGGATTGTGGATATGGTCTCTCCGATCGGCAAGGGGCAGCGCGGAATGATCGTCTCCCAGCCCAAAGCAGGGAAGACGACACTGCTCAAGGAGGTGGCAAAGTCTGTCAAAGCATCCAATCCGAATATGAAGCTGCTGATTCTGCTGATTGACGAGCGTCCGGAGGAAGTCACGGATATGAAGGAGGAAGTCAGCGGGGAGAATTGCGAGATCATTTATTCCACATTTGACGAGCTGCCGGAGCACCACAAGCGGGTCTCTGAGATGGTGATCGAACGGGCGAAGCGGCTTGTGGAGCATGGGGAAGATGTGATGATCCTGCTGGATTCGATCACGCGCCTTGCGCGGGCTTACAACCTGACGGTCTCCCCTTCCGGTCGGACACTGTCCGGAGGCCTGGATCCGGCTGCACTGCATATGCCGAAGCGCTTTTTCGGTGCGGCACGGAATATGCGGGAGGGCGGCAGCCTGACCATCCTTGCGACGGCGCTGGTGGAGACCGGGAGCCGGATGGACGATGTGGTGTTCGAGGAATTCAAGGGAACCGGTAATATGGAACTGGTGCTTGACCGCAAGCTTTCAGAGAAGCGGGTTTTCCCGGCGATTGACATCACGCGTTCGAGCACCCGGCGCGAGGATCTCCTGTACAGCAAGGAGGAATACGACGCGGCAGAGATCATGCGCAAGGCGCTGAACGGGCTGAAGAAGGACGAAGCAGTAGAAACGATCCTGAATCTCTTTTCGCAGACCCGCACGAATCAGGAGTTCGTGCAGAATATGC
>CADBTO010000088.1 GCA_902797565.1 uncultured Lachnospiraceae bacterium | reverse complement strand
GAGCCGGAAGGCATGTATACGAATGAAATGTATATCAGCGGGATGTCTTCGTCCATGCCAGAGGCTGTGCAGCACGAGATGTACCGCAGTGTGGCGGGGCTTGAGAATGCGCAGATCGTCCGGAATGCATATGCAATCGAATACGACTGTCTTGCTGGCGGACAGCTTTCTCCATCTCTGGAACTGAAAAGTATCCGGGGCTTTTTCTGTGCCGGGCAGTTCAATGGAAGCAGTGGCTATGAGGAAGCGGCCGCACAGGGGATCATCGCGGGGATCAATGCCAGCCGATTCCTGGATGCAAAGGAGCCTCTGGTGCTCGACCGTTCGCAGGGATATATCGGTGTTCTGATTGACGACCTTGTGACGAAAGAGAATTTCGAACCATACCGGATGATGACAAGTCGAGCCGAATACAGGCTTTTGCTGCGGCAAGATAATGCAGATTTGCGCCTGACTCCTATTGGTCATGAGGTAGGGTTGATTGATGATTCAAGATATAGTTGGGTGATGAATAAACAAAAGTTGATCCAAAAAGAAGTGGCACGGATGGAGCGGGTGAATGTCGGGGCAGGAGAGGAGACGTGCCGGATTCTGGAAGAACTCGGGAGCGTTCCGATTAAGAACGGCGTCAAGCTTTCGGAATTGATCTGCAGGCCGGAACTGGATTATATGAAGCTTTTGGAACTGGATCCGGACAGGGAAGCGTTTTATCGGGAGATGTACAGACTGGCGGACGAGGACGCATTGCTGGCAGAGGCTTTTTCAGATGGATTGGTTATGCGGAAATTTGTTCGTGAGGTACGGGAGCAGGTCAATATCCAGCTGAAGTACAAGGGCTATATCGAACGGCAGCAGAAGCAGGTGGAGCAATTTCGGAAGATGGAGGGAAAGAAGATTCCGGCAGAGGTGGATTATGAAAAAGTTCCGTCACTTCGATTGGAAGCACGGCAAAAACTGGCAAAAATCCGCCCGGAAAACATTGGACAGGCGTCCCGGATTCTGGGTGTTTCTCCGGCAGATATTTCAGTATTGATGGTCTATATCCAAAGTGGAAAGTATATTCAACAAGATAAAGCATAAGTTTTGGGCAGATAACGGGCAGGGCAAGGTGTGCAGTCACAAAAAAAACGTATGGGAGGCGGGATGCAAGAACAATATGATATGTCTGGTTTTGTACAGGCATTGGCAAAGATGGGGCTGTCCTTATCTGATGGACAGATGAGGCAGTTCCTGGATTATTATGAACTTCTGGTGGATTGGAACCAGAAGATGAATCTGACGGCAATCACGGAATTTGAGGAAGTGCTGCAGAAGCATTTTGTGGATTCCTTGTCGATTCTATTGTGTGACAGTATTAGTGGAATGGATGCCTATGATTATCTATCACAGAAAAATCTACGAGTTGTAGATTTGGGGACAGGTGCGGGTTTTCCGGGACTTCCTCTGAAAATTGCTTTTCCGGATATGGAATTGGTATTGGCGGATTCTTTGAAAAAACGGTTGGCATTTCTGGACGCGGTAATCGGAAAGCTGGGGCTGTCTTCTGTCAATACAGTACATGCACGAGCAGAGGATATGGGGAAAAATCAGGAGTATCGGGAGCAGTTTGATCTTTGTGTATCCCGTGCTGTGGCAAATATTTCTACATTATCCGAATATTGTCTGCCGCTTGTGAAACAGGGTGGGTATTTTGCTGCGTATAAGTCAGAAAAAATAACAGAAGAGATGGAAGGCGCAGGCTGGGGCATCCATGTACTTGGAGGGAAGGTGGAGAAACTGCACCAGTTCCAGCTGCCGGGGACGGAACTGAACCGATCTCTTCCTATTATAATGAAGGTATCTGAGACGCCAAAAAATTTTCCGAGGAAGGCTGGTGTGCCGGCAAAGAAGCCTCTGCGGAAAAGTTGAACGGCAGATTTGCTTTGGTTATTTTCTCACGGATATTGAAACTTTTGCGTGAGGTACACGGTCTAATGTATAGAAGCATAGAAACTGGTAAAGAAACTGTTATAGAAAGTGCGAGAAATACGCAGAAGCAATAAGGGAGGATTTTATGAAAAACAGGAAACGGATTCTTGCGATGGTATCTGCTGCAATGCTTACATTTGGGAGTGTTGGCGGTGGCTTTGCTCCGGCAACGGTTGCCTGGGCAGAGGGAGAGGACGCGGTGCCGGGTTCAGACAAGGAAGAAACAGGAACTGGCACGGACGGTGAGGGAACAACAACGACCGGCACGGAAGGCGCGGGGGATACGACAACGACCGGCACGGAAGGTGCAGGAGATACAACAACGACCGGTACAGAAGGCACAGGAGATACAACAACTGGCACGGAAGGCGAAGGAGATACGACAACGACCGGCACGGATGAAGGCGGACAGGCAGCGGCAGAAACTACTGGGGCTGTGGCAGACGGCGTTATCGTGTACGAGGATGATAAAACAATATTGCCGTGTGAAAATCTGTATTTTGATCGAACCATCGAATTGGATGGGGAAGAAGCAGAAGTTGTATCGGTAGATGTTTCAGACAGCTCGTTATTGAAAGAACAGAAAGAAGATGGTACGGCAAATCAGTGGCGGTATGATGCGACAGGCAAGCTTGGCTCGGCAGTTGTGACAATGAATCTGAAGGATGGAAGAAAAGTCCGGAGTACGGTTTCTATCCAAAATGATGTGTATAACTGGGCGGTTAATACAGCTGAGGGGAACAAGGTTCTGCCGGGTGGAAGCGTTCCTGTTTCTGTGACTGCATGGAAAACCCATTTTGATGCAAAGACGCGTGAGATCTCGATTGAGGAGATTCCGGATGTGTCATTTACATGGACGGTGGAATCCGGAAAAGGCGTGAATGCTTCGATTTCGAGCAAGACAGGAAATACAACCAAGGTCAGTTTCCCGGAAACAGCAGCGAATGAAAGCCAGGCCGTTCTGTATTTGAAGGTAAAGTCTGGCGATACGGTTGTCCTGGATCGTGAGGCTACCCAGTTTATCTGCCTGGATGATTTTTATAAATTGGTGCGTACCAATACGGCTGTGACGCCGGATATGCAGGTTGGCGATAAAAAATCGTTTGGTGTGGAACTGCGTCATTATGACAAGACATCCACGTCTGCTGATCGTTATCAGGTTGAAACACCGGAAACACTGAAAGTATTCTATAATTCGTATGTTTGCAGTGTGGAAGGCGGGAGTGCGCAGGTTGGAGATTGGAATGCGTTTGCCACTGTGTCAGGAAACAGCTTTACATTGACCAGGACAACGGATCGGGATGGACGGTTCAAGGTCGAGGCGGGACTTGGTGCAGACAAGGGTTCTGTTTAGCTGTTTTATCAGTTTGCGTCTGTGGATACTGGCGCGATTTCTTTCCAGAACGAGCCCGCTGACGGATATCGGATTCTGGACAATGGGACGCAGGAGATCGGGGTGGATCTGTCCGGGTTGAATGTGAAAGATCCGGTGATTACTTGGAGCTATGGAAATGATGTGGATGGAACCATTACGAATATCGAAAGCGGTGTGACAGTTTCTTCAGACCAGAAAAAAGTCACCATCGATGCGAGCAAGGTTCCGGAAGCAGTTAAAAATGAAGGTGGGATGACGGTTCGTGCAACGGTGACGGTTGCAGGAGAAGAGGTCGGAAGGGCAGAAACCTGGGTTGAAATCAGGGATCTTAAAGCAGGGGATTACCAGAGCGTATTTGAAAAGAATGGGCTTTACGATCATCTGAACAAGCTGACGAGCGAGACGGTATCGATTCCCAAGACGATGAGCGGCTGGTTTGGCTTCGAAGTCACGAATGTCGAGGTGGAAAATCCGGCGAAGAAACAGGATGCGGCAAATCCGGGAACGGATACTGCGACTGGAGACGCGACGCAGCCAGGAACGGACACCACGACTGGAGAAGGAACGCAGTCCGGGGCGGATGCCACAACTGGGGAAGGAACGCAGTCAGGAACAGATGCCACAACTGGGGATGCCACGAATGGAGATGCAGCAGCGGCAGATTCTGACCAGAACGTAGAAGTTGTTTCTGTCCAGAAGTCCGAAGAAGGCTGGAGCCTGACGTTTGGCGAAGCGTATGAGGAACCTGCTGCAGTGAAAGTGTCATACAAGACACTGGATGGAACGACTGGTACCTATACGTTCCAGGCGTATGCAAAAAATGAGACCTATGATGTGAAGATTGTGCCAGATGCGGGCATGACAGATTCAGACCGGATGATTGTTGGTGCGACAGCCGGGAAATATACGCCGGTTCTCAGTCATCGGAAATATGTGGCTGGAGCAGATGGGGCTGCAGGAACGATCGAAACGGTAGATACTTCCAAGGCAAAGATTACCTGGGAGGTCTATTCTGTGACCGGGGAATTGGAGGATACAGAGCGGCAGCAAGGCGTATCGGCAAAAGCGACGGTATCAGTAGATGCAGAGAACAAAGCGGAGGTCACGGCAAATGAAGCGACAGGGGATGGCGAACGCCTGAGACTGGTTATGTCTGTTGCGGATGGCGATTGGGATCCGTGTGCAGATTTTTGGTTCGATGTTGAGGATGAGATCGCTGTCTCAATCCTGGAAAATGAACTGGAATACACGGGAGAGGCACAAACCCCGATTGTGGATGTAAAGAACAAGAAAGACGGCAATCATTGGAATCCAGCGGACTATACGATCACTTACCCGGCAAATAGTACGGAAGTCGGCAGCTATACAGCAACGGTTTCCTTCAAGAACTATCTGGGAACGATTAAATTGCCCTACAGCATTAAGAAAGTAGCTATCACGAAGAATAATCTGGACAAGGTGTTGAATATCCGTCGGAAAGTGGCGAATATCGCTGTTCCTGAAGCAGGTGCAGAAGCGAAGACCGTGGGAGAGGTGTTTGATGTCACGATGAAGGATGACTTCACGGATGTGACGCCGACGCTTTTGGTCAAAAAAGCCGGAGAAGAGGGTACTCCAACCGTCAGCCAAAAATTCGACACAGCTGGTGCATATACCGTATATTTGAGTTTTAGTGTACCTAGTACAGCAAATACAGGGAATATCCAGTTCCCGTCAGATCCGATTGAGATTGGGACGGTCAATGTGACGGAGAAGGAAATCCTCCCTGCTTCAACATCTGCAGATGTTGCAAGTGTAGACCGGAAGGATGAGGAACTGGCTGAGGATGCAGGACTGGCTGCAAATGTTGATACGAAGAACATCCAGATTACCCAGAAAGAGGGCGATGCACTGACACTGGATGATATTCTGCAGGATTCAGATAATAGCGAGGTATCAGCTGCGATTGCTGAGAAGCTTGCAGAGCTTGAGAAGCAGCTGAAGGAAGGGGAGTCATTGGGCATCCAGGTGGTTCCGACGGTTTCTGCTTTGGGCTATAAAGAGAAGTCGATCGCGCAGGCGAAAGTTGCAGCATTCCTTTCCACCCTTGCATCTGCTTCACAGGGCCAGGAGCGCGCGATTCAGTTTGCCAGCGAAAGCGGGCTGGAGCCGTTCTTCCTGGATATCCAGATGATGCTGAACCTGACTGTAAAGAATGCGCAGGGCGGAGTTGTATCCACGGTCAAGACAGGGCAGGCGATTGATCGGACAAAGACCAAGATGCAGATCCAGGTGCCTGTCACGGATGATCTCAAAAAAGCCGTGAACGAAAAGAAATTTGAAGACACGGTGGTTGTTTCCGATGATCAGAAAACCACGCGCACGACCAAGACAACCCGGCAGCTTTCTGTATATGATGTCCATAATGATGGAACAGTGACAAAGGTGCAGACCTTTGAGAAGATTCCGGAAAATCAGATTCTTGCAGTCGAAGGCGATGTCTTCTCACCGTTCGTCTTTGTGGTAGAAGATGTCAGCACTACGACAGTGACACAGAATGGTTCTGGAAATCAGAATCAACCTGGTGGTGGCGGAACGTCTGGTGGAATTAGCGGTGGTGGAATTATACCTGGTGGAACAGGCGGAGCGACAGGCGGCGGGGCAGCTGGTGGAGCAACAGCCGGTGGAACCACAGCCGGTGGGACTGGCGGAGCCGCAGCTGGTGGAACCACAGCCGGCGGAACCACTGGTGGTACAACGGGTGCTGGTGATGCGACCGGTACAGGAGACAAGTCTGCATCTGGAGGTGGGGCTGCGGCAGGAGACAAGACCGGAACCGATGATGCGGCTGGGACAACCGGTACAACAGAGACAAGCGATGATACTTCGACCAAAGTGAAGACGCTGAAGAAGGGTGAAACGTTCAAAGGCGGATCCGGGAACAACAAAGTGACCTACAAAGTCACGAAGAAAGGCAGCACGGTCGAAGTTTCCAAGATTGTTTCGAAGGCAAAGGCAACCAAGATAACAATTCCTGCAACCGTGAAAGGTTCGGATGGGAAGACCTATAAGGTGACGGCGATTGCGGCTTCTGCTATGAAGGGTGCGAAGAAGGTGACGTCCGTGACGATTGGGAAGAATGTCCTGAGCATCGGGACGGGCGCATTCTCGAACTGCCCGAAGCTGAAAACTCTGACGATTAAGGCAACGGGACTGAAAAAAGCGAAGGTGAAGGGTGCGTTGAAGGGCTCTGCGATCACGAAGATCAAGGTTCCGGCAACGAAGAAGGCAGCATACAAGAAGATCTTTACAAAAGCGAACGTTGGAAAGAAAGTGACCGTGGCATAAAGAAGATGGAAATCATTTACCCCTGGCGCAGGCCAGGGGTTTTTTACAGCCAGATCTGGAACTGCGTATCCAGTGTTTTTCTTGACAGTTTTGGAAAAAGAGTGTAAGATGGAAATGAAGGATGAATTTATGATAGATTAGGAGAAAAACATATGGCAGCTGAAACAGTATCTGAAAAGAAACGTCCGAAGGATATGATCAATAACGAACACCTTGGAACGTGGATGAGCTGGGAGGAGATTGTGAAACTTTATCCGAACCGGTGGATTTATCTGACAGATTTCCAGACTGATGAAAGAAGCCAGATTATTGGGGGTGTGTTGCGGATGGTGTGCCGGGAACCAGAGTTTATTTTTGTGAAGGATATTCTGACAGATCGGAGCAAGCATGGTTATCTGAATAGAACGACGGAACTTCCGGGAAATGTTCTTTGGGTGGAATAAGATGATTTGGATTGATTTAGATAACGCAAAAAAGCGGCCAGCACTTTCTATTCGTGGGCAAGCTGGTTCGGATGACGAGGTGCTGATTGGTGGGATTACAGTGTTTGCGGACGAGTAGGGAGGATTCGCATCCCCCCACTCGATTACATTTATTCTTCTTTTTGCTCCGACAGGTTTTCTACCACGAACAACCGGATACAGTTGTGGATCAGGTCTTCATCTGCGTTTGTTGGAATACCCGCAGCCATCCAGTAGGCATATTTGCCTTCCATCATTGCCATGCAATCCGCGATGCTGCTGCCATAACGGAACTCCGTATGGTAGGTTGTCATCGGGGAATCCCCGGCGAATCCAAAATATGTAAAATCTCCGGCATCAGCGTCGCTGGTGTGGAAGATATAAAGGTTGATCATCCCTTTTTCGTATTTCTCAAATTCATACGCATGGGAGAATACTGTTTCACCTTTCGCATCCAGTCCGGTAATCACTTTCCCTTCGATTTTTAATGTTGCAATGTCATTCAGGAAAGAGCAGTTGAACTGCATGCTTTCGGGTTTGTCTTTGAATGCAGCAACAGCTTCCTCTCCAGTCAGCGTGCCCTGCATCGCGGTCTGCAGCATCGTAACAGTGTCAGTTGCCTTTTCGTCTCCGACCATCTGCTTTGCATACTTTGTCCAGATGTCTGTATATTCTGGTTTACAGAGCGTGTCAAAAAGTGGCGTATAGCTTCCTTCCAGTTGCTTCAGAAGATAATCGGCAGCCTGTGTACTTCCATCTTCATATTGATCTGCGCTTTGGTAAAGCTGGGATGTCTTCCCGATTTTCGTCTCACTTTTTGTCCCATCTATGGTAACGTTCGTTTCACAGGACGTTATTATACTGTCTGTTGCACGTCCTGCGACAGTGCCAGGTGTCTCTACACCGTCGATACTGCCAGATACCGAACAGTTGCTGATTTGGAAGCGGTCTTCCATACCATAGTAGTATAACGCAGTTCCAATCAATCCGCCGACATGGGTCGCCCCTTCTGCGGTGATTTTCACGGTAACTTTGTTATTCTCAATCAAAGCAGGTTCCTGCACCACGCCATCCCCGTCGTCACCAACTCCGGCGTATCCGCAAAGTCCGCCAATCGCATGCCCGTTCTTTGCTTTGATCGTTACATTTGCTGTATTTCCGCTGATCTTGTCCATGCATTGCAGGCAGCCTGCAATGCCACCCATTGCAAGCGGTTCATTGCCGGATGCCTGTACTGTCCCGGTGGCAGAACAGTTGTCCACATTTCCGGTGAATCCTCCGCCAACGACAATTCCACCGAATTGTGCTTCGTCGTTTTGAATAATAAGACCGTCTTTGAAGTCATTGCTTCCGTTCAAAGTAACGGTTACGCCTTTTGCGGTGCAGTT
>CADBTO010000087.1 GCA_902797565.1 uncultured Lachnospiraceae bacterium | reverse complement strand
CATCACCGCCGGGCTGACCCAGTTTTCCGAAGCAATCAGCTCAATATGCTGGGACTGCCGCGCGAACTCATCCGAAATCACCTGCGCAATCTCCGGATCCACTGTTTTGATATCATCTAATGTGTACATGGTAAATCTCCTGTTTGATCAGGACTCCCCCGCCTGCCGCCGCAGCCGTTCCGGAGCCCCATTTACAATTTCCCGTTCCCCGCACGGGGGCACATCTGTTTCCCGTGGCGCGTCTGCCGGGCCACCAGGCCCTTGTTCTCCTTCGTCGCGCGTCTGCCGGGCCACCAGGCCCTTGTTCTCCTTCGTTGCGCGTCTGCTAGACCACCAGGCCCTTGTTCTCCTTCGTCGCGCGTACCGGCTGTTTCTTCGCCCTGGAGGACACATCCCCCGTATGCTTAGACTTGATCTTCGTCCTAAAGATATACCAGAGCGGTGTCGCAATGAAGATCGACGAATACGTACCGCAGATTACACCAACCAGCAGCGGCAGTGCAAACTCCTGGATCGTAGACACCCCGAGAATCAGCAGCATCAGTACCGTTACGCCTGTCGTAAACGATGTGGACAGGGAACGCGTCAGCGTCGCCGTCACACTCTCATTCGCCAGTTTCGCCAGGCTCTCGTCATCCTGCTTCCGCAGCAGATGCAGATTCTCACGGATCCGGTCGAACACGACAATCGTATCGTTGATGGAATAACCAATAATCGTCAGGATGCAGGCGATGAACGCGCTGCCCACGGACAGCCTTGCCAGCGCATACAGCGCAAGTGTCACAAGCACATCGTGCACCAGGGCGAGCACCGCGCTCCCCGCAAACCGCAGGTCTTTGAACCGGAACCAGATATACAGCAGCACGAAGAACACTGCCACCAGCACGGCGATAATGGACTGCTGCCGCATCTCCCCGGAAATGGTCGAACTGATGTTCCGTGACGAAATATCCGCCTCTGTCACACCAAACTTCTCTTCCAGCGCCTCATTCAGCTTCTCCCTGTCCTCCAGTGCCAGATCTTTCGTCTTGATAATGACGCCATTGCCTTCGTTGACCTTCTGGACCTGGATATCATTGTCCCCGGTGATTTCCGCAACAACCGGCACCACCTTCTCATCAATCTCTGCCAGCGTCATGTCTTCCTTGAAGTTGACCGTCGTAGACGTCCCGCCCAGGAACTCCAGGCTGAAGTTCAGCGCCTTGCCCTGCGAAGCCGCCCCAAAGATCATCGCACCGACCCCTGCCACAATAATAATGACAGAAACCGCCATGAAGATTACTTTCTTTCCTATAAAATCAAAGGTCTTAATCTTCCAGGACTTGCCATATGCTTTCGGGTTTTCCACACCCAGCAGAAAGAACGAAGTCAAAAGCTGCCGCGTTACAACAAGTGCCGAGAACATTGACAGCACCACGCCCAGCGCCAGCGTAATCGCAAAGCCCTTGACCGTACCTGTACCAATCACGCCCAGCACCGCCGCCACGATCAACGTGGTGATATTTCCATCAACAATCGCCGAAAGTGCCTTATGGAACCCGTCATCAATGGCTCCGCGCACAGATTTCCCGGCAGCGATCTCCTCCTTGATTCGCGAGAAGATGATGACATTTGCATCAACCGCCATACCGATCGAAAGGATAATACCGGCGATACCCGGCAGGGTCAGCGTGATGTCGAAGAGATACAGCACCGATATCGTAATCTCTGTATACAGGAACAACGCAAGCACCGCTGCGAATCCCGGAACAAGATATGCGATGATCATAAACAATGCCACAATGCCAAGCCCGATTGCCGCTGCAAAGAAGCTGGTCGAAAGCGCATTGCTGCCGAGCTGTGCCCCGACAACCTGTGACTCAAGTTCCTTCAGCTTCACATCGAGCCCGCCGATCCGGATATAGGAAGCAAGCTTCTCCGCCTCATTGATGTCTTCCATCCCGTTGATGACCGCGCTCCCGTCCGTAATCTCATTCTGCACGCTTGGCACAGAAACGAACATCCCGTCATAATAGATCCCGATGGAATCCTTGTCCGCATTAAACGCTTCCTTTGTTGCCTCTGCAAACGCCGTCGTCCCCTCTGCAGTCAGGGACAACTGCACCACCGGCTGCTTCGCTCCGGTCGTCCGGTCTTCCTCATACGTCGCCGTCGCCGTGCTGACTTCTTTTCCGGTCAGGACAATCGAACCGTTTTCCTTCAGCTTCTTGATCGTGATACCATCATTCAACCCATAGCGGCCCAAATCCGACTGATAGGAATAATTCTCATTTCCGGCAGAATCCTTGTGCTTGATGAAATACAGATCACCAGGATTCCCCAGTTCATCCAGAATCGCGTTTGCATCCGTGACACCGGGGATTTCCACCGTAATCCGGTCATCCCCCACCAGGTACACATTCGCTTCCGTGGTCTTCGTATCCTCACCCAGGTCATTTTCAATACGCTGCTGCAGCTTGTACCTGGTGTCCTCCATTTCCTCCGGCGTCGGATTTCCGGACGCCTCATAGGTGATCGAAACGCCTCCTGCCAGATCCAGCCCCAGCTTCAGGCTCCGATCCCCGTCATGCCCCGTTCCATAAATGATCAGGTAGGCATAGTACCCCAGCCCCCCTGCGCACAGCAGGAACACCAGCAGCGTGACCAGTGCTCTCAGCTTTCCTTTCTTTTTCATTACACTCTACACAACCTTTCCTTCATGCCATTTCCGGAGATTTTCTGAACTACCGTGTCTATATCTGTGTAAGCCCCGGTTTTCCAATCCCCTGTGTTCCAAATTATATGATGAATCCATAATCAATCACTTATGAATTTGTCTGTTTATTCCGTTTCTTCTGCTGTTTCTGCTGCTTCTGCCGCTTCCGCTTCCGCAGCCTTCAGCATCAGTGCACATTCCACGCGTTTTTTCTGCAGCGCACAGCCAATCTCATATACATCACGGATCTTTCCCGTGAAGTTATAGGAATTCGCCGCGCAGCCACCGCTGCAATAGAACCGTGCGAAGCAGTTCCGGCAGGCTTCTCTGGAATATACATTGCAGCCTTTGAAATCCGTCACCACATCCTGCCGCTGGATGCCATTCCAGACATCCCCCAGCAGAAAATCCGGATTCCCGACAAACTGGTGGCAGGGATACAACTCCCCGGAGGGCGTCACCGCCATGTACTCTGTTCCGGAACCGCAGCCCGAAAGCCGCTTGTAGACACATGGACCACCTTCCAGATCAATCATAAAATGGAAAAAGGTAAACGCCCGGTCTGTCCCGGCCCGCGCCGCCATTTCCGCCGCAAGCCTGTCATATTCCTCCAGAAGCTCCGGCAGATCCTCCTCCCGGAGCGCATATGGTTCAGACAGCGGAGCAACGACCGGCTCCACAGAAATCTCCCGGAATCCAAGTTCATTCAAATGCAGTACATCTGCCGCAAAATCCTTGTTGAACCTTGTATAAGTTCCCCGGACATAATACTTCTTTCCCGCCTGCTCCCTGCGCTTTGCCATCTCCAGCAGCTTCGGCAGGATCACCTCATAGCTTCCCTGCCCGCCCCGGAACGGACGCATCCGGTCATGGACTTCCTGCCGCCCGTCAATCGAAAGGACCACATTGTCCATCTCCCGGTTGGCAAATTCCATAACATCCTCATTCAGCAGTACACCGTTCGTTGTGAGCGTAAACCGGAATTTTTTTCCCGCTTCCTGCTCCCGTTCCCTGCCGTAGCGCACCAGTTCTTTAACAACCTCGAAATTCATCAAAGGCTCGCCGCCAAAGAAATCGACTTCCAGATTTTTCCGATTCCCCGAATTTTCAATCAGGAAATCCAGTGCCTTTTTTCCGACTTCCAAAGGCATCAGCTCCCGCTTCCCGCCATGATACTCCCCTTCCTCTGCAAAACAATACCTGCAGGCAAGGTTGCAGTCATGGGCGATATGCAGGCAGAGTGCCTTGACGACGGTCGGCCGTTTCGTATAGTCGATGACAGCCGTTTCATAATCATCTTTTGTAAAGAGCGCTCCGGCCTCCGCCAGCTCCCGGATCTCCTCATATCCTTCCAGGATCTCCTCCCGGCGGATTTCCCTTCCCTGTTCCCGGTAACGCTCCAGCACGCGATCCACCACTGCTTCTTTATGCACACCCTCCGGTACGTCTGCGCTTTCGGGCATGCGCTCCCATTCGGCAATCAGGTCATAGCAGATCTCATCGACCACATGCACCGCGCCGGAATTGACATCCAGAACAATGTTGAACCCATTGTTTTGAAATTGATGAACCAAAAAATCCACTCCCTATTTTCTATAGAATTTTCTTTTAAGTAATCGTGCGCTATGCTTATACAGCCACCATAGCGCACGAAACGCTGCCGTTTCACCCGTGTCCCCGGGCCATATGGCCCAAAGTCCGGCAGGCTGGCAGCCCGAAACAGCCCTTAGTTCTTCTCGCAGGTCTGGTTTCCGACCGTGCAGCTTGTCTTGCAAGCCGACTGGCAGGATGTCTGGCACTCGCCGCATCCGCCCTTCTTCACGGTACTGTTCAGCCGTTTCGTGTTCAAAGTCTTAATGTGTTTCATGGCAAAACCTCCTTCAACATAAGACTGCATCAGCAAAACTGCCGCAGGCATCTGCCCGGCGGCAAGATCCGCCTTCCTGACTTGCCCCGCCCTCTGCAGGCGGCACAAAACGCATATATTCTAACACAATGCCTTCAAAAAAGAAAGCACTTTCTCTCGGTTATTTTGCGTTTTCCACCACAGCATTCTCGATACAATAATTCACAGCCCGTGCCATCCGGTAGTTGAACTTCATATAATCCTTCGGATCCATGCCGTAGCCTTCCGCACCGTTCTTGACCGTGTCATTTTCATACAGCGCATCCTCAGAATCCACACCCAGGCTCTGCTGGTAATTCTGAAGATAATTCGTGAGTCCATCGCCCTCTGCCTCGATCTTCTGGTCTTCCGCCACAGCAGTAAACACCAGAATCTCCTTGATCTGGTCCTCCAAGGTCTTCTTGAATTCTTTGACTGTCATACCGTACTGTTTCAGTATGTCTTTCATCTTCGCATCCTGCATGCCCATGCTTTCATACTGCTTTTCGTACTGCTTCTTCATCGCCTTGTACATAACGTCTACAACGCTCTTCGGAACGGTAACCTTCGCGTTCTTCACAACCGTGTCCAGAACCTTCTCCTGGATTTCTGAATTTTTATTCCGGTCATTCTCGTCACGCAGCTTGGACTTCGCGTAATTATAGAAGTCATCCACGGACTCCCCGTCAAAATCCGAGAAATTTGCCGTATAGTCCTCCACCGTCAAGGAATCATCATCATATTTCAAAGGTTTACATATATAATTTATCTTAAATGTAAACGTAACTTTCTGCCCGTTCAGTTCTTCGTTCCCATAATCATCCGGGAACTTCACCTTGCAGTCCACCTTCTTGCCCACCTTCGCGCCAGCCAGCCCCTTGGTAAATCCCTTGATATAGCTGGTACCGCCGCCGGCGTTGCAATTATTCTTCACATCCAGCGTCACATTTTCCGCACTTCCGCCGTCAAACGCCTTTCCGTCTTTTTTCCCGACATAGTCCACATTGACAATGCTGTCCTTCTCCACCTTCTTTTTCGATGCGTCTTTCACATACATCGTGTCCGTAATCAGGGTTTCGTTGATGTACTTTTTCACGGCCTCCGGCGTCGTACTATAGGTGTTCTCCAGTTTGATCTTCACCTTGTCATACTCCCCCAGTTCCACATAATCCGTGATCTTCGCGCTGCAGTCAGAAAGCCCCACGGCGTCATCACCGGATTCTTTTTCCCCGGATGCATCATCCCCGGACTCTTTCTCCCCGGACGCGTCATCACCGGATTCTTTCTTCTCAGAAGTATCATCTCCGGATTCTTTCTCCCCGGACGCGTCATCCTTTTCCGTATCTTCTCCGTTCCCCTTCTCCGTCGAAGCCTGCTCCTTCCCTGTACCATTACTGTCTGCCGTGCCGCTGCACGCGGGAAGAGCAAGTGCCATCGCTGCGGAAAGCATTACTGCCAAAACTCTCTTCTTCATCATGATATAACCTCCATGCTGGGGCATCTTGCTGCCCCGACGTGCCATTTTAGCATACAAAGCCCCGTTTGCCTATCCACTTTTTCCCGTTTTTCCGCAGAAAAACAACATTTCGTGTTTTTACACGTTTTTGTCCCGCATTTTCTGTTCATTTTGTTTGCTTTTTACATTGTAGAATGTTATACTGTGTCTACCGTCACACCCACATGCAAAAAAGGAGTATCCATTATGTATTTGATTTCAACTGTCACCATCGTCCTTCTGGTCATTCTGGCACTGATGATTGCCGCGCTCGTCGTCCTGACCATCCTCGGCAAAAAGGCACAGAAAAAACAGGAAGAGCAGCAGGAGAAGATCCAGGCCGCCAAGCAGCCTGTCACGATGCTGGTCATTGACAAAAAACGGCTGCGCCTCACAGAGTCCGGCCTCCCGGATGCCGTCGTCTCCACCGCACCCTGGTATTCCAAACGCGCGAAACTCCCGATCGTCAAGGCAAAGGTTGGCCCGCAGATCATGAGTTTCATCGCAGATGAGGAAGTCTTCGAGATCATCCCGCTGAAACGGGAAGTCAAAGCACAGGTCAGCGGACTTTATATCGTCAGCGTCAAGGGGCTGCACGGAAAGATCGAAAAACCTGCGGAGAAGAAAAAGAAAGGCATCCGCGCCTGGGCAGCGCGTTTCATCAAGGAACACAGCAAGAAGCCGGACGAAGCGCCTGAAAAACAGAAGAAAAAAGCGAAAAACGCAAAATAAACGCAAAAACAGACGGGTTTACACCCGCCTGTTTCTTTTTATCGCAAAGAACATTTCACTCAGCCCAGGTCCCATCGATCTGCACCGTATTCTCACTCACCGGCGCACCCCCGGCAAACAACGCATAGCAAAGCCGCAGGGAAAATCCCCCTTCCTCCTCCGAAAACGCCAGTTCCCGTGTCAAAACTTCAAAACTGAGTTCCCCCACTTCGCTCCGGTGCACAAAGGGTGTCTGCTCCTGTGCCAGGAATCGCATCTCACTCTGGATCCCGCCGCTGCGCCGCATCTCCACACAGCCATCCTTCACGCAAATCCGGTTCAAAACAGTGCCATAGACGCCTTCAACCGTTTCCTTATATCGCAAAAAAACATCATTTCCACTTTTAGAAAACTTCCCGGATACCGTTGATACGCCTTCCTCCTGCATTTCTCCAGCAGACTGTGTATACCGGATCTGCATCCGGACATTTGTCCCTGTCATTCACCCTCCTCCTCGTTCTGCCTCCGGATCACCGCACGGACAGCATCGATCTGGTTCATCAGGTGGGTATGCATAATATCCCGGACAAACGTCACATCCTGCTTCTGCAGCCCCTCCAGGATCTTCTCGTGTTCTTCCACCAGCTGCGGGTACACGGTATTATCCTTAATGTACTCATACCGGTAACGGTACATCTGTTCCTTAAGATCCTTGATCATACTCAGCAGCTTGGGATTATGCGCCGCCTCGTAGATCACCTGATGGAACACCTCATCCGCCTCGACCGTAGCACGCACATCGCCACTGGTTGTAGCTTCCTTAAACTCTCTCATCGCATCCCGCAGGCGTTCAAAATCCCCTTCCGTCATCCGCGAACATGCGTTCTCCACTGCCAGCCCATCCAGCGCATCCCGGACTTCCAGCACATCTTCCAGATCCTTTTCCGTCATTTTCGCTACCTGCGCCCCACGCCGGGGAATGGTCACAGCGAGCCCTTCTTTCTCCAGCATCCGGATCGCCTCCCGGATCGGCGTCCGCGACACGCCCAGCTTGTTTGCAAGATGGATCTCCATCAAGCGCTCCCCCGGCGCCATCTCCCCCTTCAGGATCGCGTCCCGCAGGGTATAAAAGACCACATCCCGCAACGGCATAAACGCTTCAATTTCATTCATCATTCCGTTCGACCTGTTCGTCCCACTCATCCGCCCTGTCCCCCTTTTATTTCTGCCGCCAATTCACCGCATGAATCCTGTATGAACCCGTTCTCACGCCTTCCGGCCGCCGATCATCTGTACCACAAAAACCGTCGTCGTTCCGACAGGATCCTGCCGGAAATGCTCCGCTGCCTGCCGCGCCGCCGCTTCATCCGGAAAAATACCAAATACCGTTGACCCACTGCCGGACATTGCCGCAGCCTTGGCACCTTCCATACGCATCTGATTCGATAGCAAAGCAATTTCTTGAATCCTGCCGGCAGATATCATCTCCATGATATTTTTCACATTTTTCCAAATCCGACCCTCGCCATCTTTATCAAATCCACCATCAAGAAGCCGGATTCCCTCCACCATTTCGTCGATATTCCCACCAAAAGAAGACGTTCCATGGTCGATCGCCGCATAAATCTCCTTTGTGGAAAGCCCCGCCCCCGGTTTCGCCAGAACAACCCAGAATCCCGGCAGATCCGGCAGCCGCTCCATCTGCTCGCCAATCCCGCGGCATCGCACAGTCCCTCCCCGGATGCAATAGGGCACGTCCGCGCCAAGCCCCAGAGCGATCTCTTCCAGCTGTTCCATGGAAAAAATCCCTCCATGCAGCCGGTTCATTCCCCGCAGCACTGCCGCGGCGTCTGCACTTCCGCCGGCAAGCCCGGCAGCCACTGGAATCCTTTTTTTTAGATGAATTTTGTATCCACCACCTGTCCCGGCCGCGTTCCGGTATGCTTCTGCCGCTTTCAAGCAAAGATTCTCTGAATCCGCCCCCATCAGCGCCGCCAGCCGGTCATCTTCATATGCAATTGAAAGGCAGTCCGCTTCACCATCCCGCTGTTCAATCAGCACATCATCGCAAAGGGACACAGTCTGCATGACCATATCCACTTCGTGGTAGCCATCTTCCCGCTTCCCAAGCACATCAAGCGCCAGGTTGATCTTTGCGTATCCTTTTTCTAAAACCTGCTTCCCGTCCATATCCTTTGCTCTCCTGTCACGGAACTTGTATACAAAATACATCTTAGCATACAATCCATGAAAAAGCAAGCCCCATCATTAGCACTCCCTAACACCTTTTCCACGCACCCCCAACCACCCACAGGCTCCACCATCCACGCT
>CADBTO010000086.1 GCA_902797565.1 uncultured Lachnospiraceae bacterium | reverse complement strand
CACGATCGGTGCAAGAGATGCCTGCTCCTTCATCAGCTCCTGGCAACGCCTGCTGTCATTTGCCACATCCGGCTCCGACAGCATATTGATAATCTCCTGATAATGCATCAGGAGGTTTTCCAACTGATCAAACATCCACAAAACTCCTTATTAAGAACTCCTTTGTGTGCGCTTTTTCATCCCGCCACTGCGGCTCTTTTTCGCAGCTGGCGCTGCTCAAAAAATCCGCTTCTGTGACTCCGTGAGCATCCGACGCTACGCGTCGTTCCTCACTACGTCTGACGATCCCGCGCACAGTCGGAGTTTTTTATTTAGAACTCCTTTGTGTGCGCTTTTTCATCCCGCCTGCGCACACCGCCAGCGCTTTATTTCCAAACCCCGGACACCACCCGGTCATTGCCTGCCAGATCCTTTTTGCACTTCAGATCCGTAAACCCATTGCCGTCCATGATCTGCATCACGCGCTCCTTCTGGTCGAATCCGATCTCGAAGAACAACTGCCCGCCCGGTGCCAGGTAATGCCCCGCTTTCGACGCAATCCTCCGGTAAAATTTGAGTCCATCTGCATCCCCATCGAGCGCGATCCGCGGCTCGTGATCCCGAACTTCCGGCATCAGGGAATCAATCTCCCCGGATCGGATATAGGGCGGGTTGGATACAATGACATCAAATGCATAGCGATGGTTCCCGGGCAATGCTGCAAACAAATCCCCCTGGTAAAACCGCGACCATCTGGCCGCCCTTCCATTCAAAAATGCGTTCTGCCGGGCAACCGAAAGCGCCTTCGCCGAAATATCCGTCCCGATCCCTAATACAGCAGGACGCTCCGGCCGCTGATTCAGATGGGTCAGAAGGGAGATCAGGATACAGCCCGAACCAGTGCACAGGTCCAGGATTCCCTGTCCGGGCATCACCACTTTGATGACTTCCTCCACCAGAATCTCCGTATCCGGCCGCGGACAGAGCACATCACTCGTCACATGGAACGGCAGCCCCATGAACTCCGTACCTCCCATAATCTGCTGCAAAGGCAGCCTGCTCTCACGCATCTGCACCAGCTTCGCATATTGCCCGGCCATCTCCGACGTCACCCGCTGGACCGAATGCAGCATATATTCCGCCAGACTCCAGCCGGTCAGATAAAGCAGAAGCATCCTTGCATCATAGGACGCATCCGGCACGCCCGCCATCCGCAGTGCCTCACTGGCTTTTTTTTCTAAATCACAATAATTCATGTTTCTCCCAGCCACCCCGTACCCCATCGCAGAAAAACGGGCAGGAGGGAAACCCCCACCTACCCGCTGTACCCGGTTTGAAAAACCGCCTGTTCTTACGCCTGTGTCAGGCCATACTTCTTGTTGAACTTGTCGATCCGGCCCCTTGCAGCCGCAGCCTTCTGCGTCCCTGTATAGAACGGATGACATTTCGAGCAGATTTCAACGTGGATGCTTTCCTTGGTAGAACCAGTCACAAAGGTATTCCCACAGTTGCAAGTCACCGTCGCCTGATAATAATCCGGATGGATTCCCTTTCTCATTGTTTTCACCTCTTCATCTAATGCTCCCACCAGGATCCCCGGCAACGTTCCCGTGGATCTGGCAGATCCTGCCATACATCCCAAAACAACTTTAGGAGTATAACATATCTCAGGCTGCAATGCAAGCTTTTTTCGCGCAAATCCACCAAGTTTTTTGTTTTTTTCTCAAATCAATGTCAGACTGCCGGACTCCTTCCGCTTCTCTCAGCTCCGGTAAGGCACTGCCCCCTCGAACGCACTTGTGCGCAGGATCACATCCAGCAGCCGGATCACTGCCGCCTTGACCTCTTCCTCTTTCAGCACGCCGCTTTCGAACGCACCATCCAGTTCCTCCACATCTCCTGGATACCCCGGCATAATCAGATCGTTGCCGGTCTGGATGCAGACATGCGCAATGCTGCCGCCATTCGGGAACGTCGTTGTCCAGTCTGTCATGATAATTCCCAAAAATCCCCATTCGTCCCGTGCCACCGTCATGCAGATGTCTTTGTTGTTTGCCGCATGGACGCCATTGATCTCGTTATAGGAACTCATAATGCACATCGGCTGTGCTTCCCGAATCGCAATTTCAAAGCCCCGGAGATAGATCTCACGCAATGCGCGCTCGGACAGGATGGAATTGGATCCCATCCGGTTATCTTCCTGATTGTTGCATGCAAAATGCTTGATCGTGGTGCCCACGCCCGGAGCAGACTGCACGCCCTTTGTCATCGCTGCCGCCATTTTCCCGGACACCAGCGGATCCTCGGAATAATACTCAAAATTCCTGCCGCAGAGCGGGTTCCGATGGATGTTCAGGCCAGGTGCCAGCCACCAGGACACATGGTAAGCAAGCAGCTCCTCTGCTACTGCAGCACCCATCTCTTCCAGCAGCGCCGGATCGAAGCTCTGCGCCAAAAGTGTCCCAACCGGGAATGCCGTACAGAACTGGTAATAAGCATCCGTTCCCGGATACTCCATGCCCTCCACCAGATAGCCGCCTTCCAGATTTTCAAACATACCGGCACCAACCAGCTGCCCGGTTGTCTGATCCACATGATAGCACTTGGTCAGGCGCACCCCGGCAGGGCCATCCGCCATAATCACACCCGGAATGCCAAACTTCTCCAGGAACGCATTGGACGTCTCCCCGGCAGATCCAGGAACCTGGATCCCCGCAGCCCCAAGTGCACCGGGCGCACCCTGTCCCTTGCTGACCTCTCCATAGAGCAGCGGCAGCCATTCCTTTGCCGGAAGCTTCTCATACAATGCCTCCGCCTCCCTGCGGATCGCGTCTGCCTCCGGAGCCTTCCTGCTTTCAGGCACAAATGCAAACTCCAGGACCGGAAGCCCTTCCGCTTTCGCCTGCTGCTGCCATGTATCCTGCCGCTCCGCAAGATTCTCCGGAAGGTCAATCCCCTTCAACTCTTCCTGCAGCGGACAGATATTCGATACGGTTTCTACAACGATCTCGTCTTTTATAGAAAGCACACCCGCCAGTTTCAGGTTGTCCGAAGCATTCCCGATCCAGAGACCGACTTCCCCGGCTTCAATGATCCAGGAAGCGCCAGCTTCATCATAAGACGCCAGCCCCTTGGCAGGAATGCAGACAGAAATCTGCTCCTCTTCTCCCGGTGCAAGCAGTCCGGTCTTCTGGAAGCCCACCAGCCGCCGGAATTCCTTGTCCAGCCTTCCCTGCGGGCAGGACGCATAAACCTGCAGCACCTCTTTTCCGGCATACCTGCTGCCGGTATTCTTCACCTTCACGGACAGACAGGCCGCATTTTCACCCTGGGAAAGCTGCACATCCGAATAATCGAATACTGTATAAGACAGACCATACCCAAACGCATACAGCGGCGGAATCCGATAGCTGTCAAAGTACCGGTATCCCACATAGATCCCCTCATGGTAGTATTCTTTTTCCACATCGCCGCTGATATGGCTGAACGTCTTCGCATTCGGGAAATCCTCATAATGCCTTGCCCATGTCGTGGACAACTTCCCGGATGGCGTCACTTTCCCGGTCACAACATCCGCGAACGCATTCCCGCCTTCCTGTCCGGGCTGGGAAATAAACATTGCACCCTGCACCTGGGGCAGTTCCAGCATCTCGGCAATGTCCACCTGCCCACCGGCATTGATGACCAGAAGCGTTGCCACACCCGCCGCATCCAGGAAACGGATGTTCTCTTTCTCCTGCTCTGAAAGGTAGAAATCCCCTTCTGCCAGCTTTCGATCCGCATTCTCACCCGCCACGCGGCTGATGACATAGATCGCCTTGTCCGCGCCTTCGATATCTCCTGCTTCCAGCTTCCTGCCGGACGGGAAAGCAAACGGATGTTTGGAATACCAGTCAAATTTGTCCACGTCCCCCATCGTATTCGGGACATCGAGCACGATCTT
>CADBTO010000085.1 GCA_902797565.1 uncultured Lachnospiraceae bacterium | reverse complement strand
TTCGGTATACCGGTTCGTCCCAGACGGCGGTGCTGCCATCCATGTTCTCTGTGACTGTGGATGGGGCGACAGCAACGCAGACTGAGTGGGATGTTCAGGGAACCGGGAATGTTCTGGCAACCGGGCTGTCTCTGGGCAGCAGCGGACCGCAGTCGATCACGCTCAAGGCTGCATCCACGGCGTCCTCCCAGATGCAGGATCTGGCAATGGATCCGATTGAAACGATCGTGTGGAGCGTTTCTTCGTCTTCCGCGGTGTCACCGTCCCGAATGCTCTCGGATCCCGGGATTGGAGATGTGGCGTATTCTGAACAGGTGCCATCGGGATATCAGGGGAGTTCCTGTTTGAAGATTGCTGTTTTGGATGGAAGCGGAAGCGGATCAGGGGAGCTGGTGTCCCAGATCCAGTATGCGGCAAATTGCAGGTACAGCCTGAAGATCGGGGAGAAGACTTATCAGCTGCGCGGGCAGCCGTCGATTGCATGGGAAGAAATACGGGGATCGGGAGCCGTGTCTGTCGTGATTGAAGAGAAGGCATATGCCCATTGCAAGGAAGCGCTGGTCAAAGCACTTGCATCTGGTTCCAATACGAAGGTAACGCTGGCTTACAAGTATCTGGCAGGTGAAAAAACAAGCCATGCGGATACATTGCTGCGCATTGGAAACCAGATCATCGATCCATTCGAAAAGACAGTTGTAAAGGAAACTGTGTTGGAGCAGTAACGAGGGACAAGCGCAAGGGAAGCACTTACTCAGGATTCAGATCCTGCAGGCGTCTGATGGGCGGGTTGAAAAAGAACCCGTTCCACGTGCTTCCCAGCACGATTCCGATCCGCTTCAGCCGATTTCCGGGAGCGCGGAGCAGGATGCGCAGGATGTGGAGCGGTGTTCGCAGCAAAAGATGCAGCATTCCTGTGAAGCCTTCCCGTCTGTAGAGGTAAACTTCGTTCCGGTAAGCATAGCGGTAGCGGTCCAGCCGCTCGCCGCTGTCCCTGGAAATATCAGCACCGTCATTGTTCGCAGTTTTGTGGATGACGGTGCTTTTTTTGATGCCATAGCAGGCGTATTTCCGTGAGATGCGCCGGGAATACTCCCAGTCGTCTGTCCAGATGAAAAACTCCCGGATGGGCAGTCCCATCCGTTTCACCACGCGGACGGGCAAAAACATCGAGACAAAGGATGCGATCGAGATGGGTTCAATCTCTGTGGTAAATGCGGTGAGGTTTTTGGTTGCTGTCTTCCGCAGGACATTCATTTTGCACGGGGAGCCGTCGGTCCAGAGTACGCGGCTGGACAGGAAGCCAAAGTGCCCGCCCAGTTCCCTGGCGCTGCGTACCAGTTCCATTAAGGCATTGGGCTCCGGGATGGAGTCGTCATCCATCAGCCAGATATAATCATAACCCAGAGCGGCAGCTTTTGCGATGCCGTATGAGAACCCTCCTGCACCGCCCAGATTCTCACCGGTGTCAAAATAGAGGACCTGCTGGCCGGAATCAAGCCGGAAGCAGTCCTGCGGATGATCCGCATCGGCCGGGATCGCAGCTGCAGAAGAATCCTTCGGATGTCCGGAGCCGGTATCTGCCTGTAAAAGACCTGGCGAATTATAAAAATAAGACTGAATTTCTCTTCTTGTTCCATCAGTACTGTGATTGTCGATGAGCAGAATGTCAAAACGATGATATGCCTGTGCTTGCAGCGCGGCGAGATTTTCCAGAAGAAGTGCCTTGCGGTTATAGGTAACTACTACGGCAGCAATTCGATTCCGTGTATGAGTCATGATGCAAAACCCTCATTTAATATTTTTGATAATCATTCTATTACTGTGTATCGTGGTTGTTTTCTTCTGCCAGATATACATCCATGCAGTGCACCACCTGTTCTTCTTCCGGCGGCAGGGTTCGGTAATCCCCGTAGATGCCGGTCAGGTATTCGTCCCAGACGGCAGTACACAGAACTTTGTGCCCTTCAAATTCCATCTGGATCAGGCGTGGATTTTTGGGCAGGCATTCGCCGGTGCCGTACAGTCCCCAGGTCATTGCGCCCACGTTTTTGGATGTGGAGAAGCTGCGTCGCCGGGCATACCGGATCATCAGCTCTTTCCAGAATCGCGTGGGCAAAAGATGGGTCAGGGGATACAGGATGGTTTTGCCGATTTTTTTCAAAGGTGTTGTTCCCGTAAAGGGTTTGGAGCGCGATAACTGCAGCAGGAAGCGGAGCAGCCGCATCAGTCGGACGCTGCGTCGGATGCCCGCTTCTTTCTCCGGATACCCGTCGATGGGAAAGATATCCAGCCACAAATGGGCATCGGCGTTTTCCTGCATATAGGAGAATTCGATCCGGGTTTCGGGGTCGAGCAGCTTTGAAAACGGAAAGTCATTCGCCGGGTTTTTCTCGGATAACAGCAGATAGGGAAAGCGGGACTGCGCCGTTCCGGGCTTTGCCGCCGCCTGCGCAGATTCCGCCTGGTACAGCCGCAGGAATTTTTCATAATCGGGCCGCGGCATCGAAACATCCATATCATCGTCCCAGGGTATGAAGCCGCCATGGCGCACAGCACCGAGCAGGCTGCCCCCGGCAAGTGAGTAGCGGATTTTGTGCGTCCGGCAGAATTTGTCCAGGAACAGCAGCATGGAAAGCTCCCGCTTTTGTATTTCCTGCCGGGAAAGCTTCCGGCGGCCCTGTGCGCTGCCTGTTTTCAGCCCTATATCTTGATGCTTCATTGTTCCCGGTCCTTCCTCTGGTGCCTGGTGTAGAAGTGCAGCACGCCCGCAATTCCCCAGATGGCTGTATTGCGCAGGCATTTCCACAGCGGCAGCCGCAGATAATTCCGGTAGAACGAAAACTGTACTTTCACCAGCTTTGCTTTGTTCCCGGTTGTTGAACCGGGAAGCACGCGGTAGCTTGCAAGACAGTGCGGGTTCCCATAGGCTTTCTGGCTGCGCCGCACGATCTCCAGGAAATACGCATAATCATCCCGCAGGCTGCCAAGGCTTTCATCAAAGTATAACTTTCCGATCTCCGCGGTATCATAAAGCGCGGTCAGGCATCCCACATAGTTGCGGATTTCCATATCCGCCAGGGTGACGGCTTTGGGGGCGCGGATAACCTGGCCGGTGGGCGTTCCGTTTTCGTCGATGAAGCGGTAGGCAGAGAAGACGAGACAGCACTGTTTTTGCTTCAGGAGCCGAAGCTGCGAGGAAAGAAACTCCGGATCCCACAGGTCGTCTGAATCCAGCAGCGCAATGAAGCGCCCGCCTGCGAGTGAAAGCCCGTGGTTCCTTGCGGCGGCAGATCCCCGGTTTTGTTGTGAAACCAGCCGGATCCGGCTGTCTTTTTCTGCGAACGAGGCGGCAATCTTTGCTGTGTCATCGGTTGAGCCGTCGTCGATGACCAGCAGTTCCCAAGTTTTGTATGATTGTGCCAATACACTAGATATAGATTCGCTCAAAAAACGCTGGGCGTTATAAGCAGGCATAATAATTGAAACGAGATTATTTTTGTTGGCCATGTTGGTTCTCCCTCCATCCAATGGTTTCGTGCGCTTTGCGCTGTTCTTCCGGTGGCAGTGTCATATAGTCTCCATACAGATTGTGCAGGTAGGATGAGGTGCAGCCGGGAGCCGGAAACATCCTGCCTTCAAACTGCACGTTCCGGAAATGCAGTACTTCCTTGCGGAGGCAGCGTTCTCCCGCCCCATAGATGCCATAGGTGATGCAGCCCACAAACCTGCAGCTGTCATACGGATAGCTTTTTCCGAGTTTGTCAAAGCATCGAAGGATCCGTTTCGCTCCAATCAGGTGGGCGAGGCAGATCAGCGGCGTCTTGGCTATGGCACGAAGCGGCGATGTCCCATGGAAGTACCTGGCTCTGGAGCGTGCCAGAAGTGCCCGCAGCAGAGAAAGCAGCGACGAAAGATGCCGGGTTTTCCGGTCAGAGGCAGGATATCCGTCCTGCGGCATGATATCCAGGAACAGTTTCGTGGTCTGGAGCCGTTCGTCGATATAGGCGCGGGTCGGCCGCTGGATGGTGATGCCTTCGTTGACCAGCTGTGCATAAGGGAGCGAGAGCGTGCCAGCGCGCGCGGACAGGACGCGCAGTCCGGAAACCGGGAATCCTTCGTTTGTCAGGTCCAGAAACCGTTCATAATCCGGCCGGGGCATCCCGACGTCAATGTCATCATCCCAGGGGATGAACCCGCCGTGCCGGACAGCGCCAAGCAGTGTCCCGCCCACCAGATAGTAACGCAGCCGGTGCGCCTCGCAAAAATCCGCAAAGGCGCAGAGCATCGCGAAAAGCTCCTTCTGGATTTCCTGCCTGGAAAGCCGGTTCTGGTCATTGGTATCCGCTTGCTGCCTGTTTATTTTGTTTTTTTTCGTTTCGTTTGTTTTCATAGAAGTTTGTTCCTTGTGTTTGATTTTTTTCTTTGCCCTTGATATTTTGCACTGCATCGTTTATCATAGGGGAAGTTTATCAGGAGTCTATCATATCAAGCGTTTCTTTTCAAGAATAAAGGAGGAAGAAATGAATATCGCAGTCATTTTTGCCGGGGGCAATGGGAAGCGGATGGGGGGCGGCGTGCCCAAGCAGTTTCTTGAGATCAACGGGAAGCCGATCCTGGTGCATACGCTCCTTTTGTTTGAGCAACACCATTTGATCGACAAGATTTATCTGGCGGTCATCAAGGAGTATATTCCGTATGTCCGGGCATTAGCACAGGAGTACGGGATCAAAAAGCTTTGCGGCGTCGTGCCCGGCGGGGATTCCAGCCAGGATTCCATCTACCGGGGGCTGCTTGCTGCCCGGGAAGAGAATCCGGATGACGCGATTGCACTGATCCATGACGGCGTCCGTCCGTTTATCAGTTATGATGTCATTACAGACAATATCAAATCTGTAGAAGAATTCGGAAGTGCAATAACTTCGACACTCTGCTATGAAACCGTGCTGATCAGCAAGGATGAGGGGAAATCGGTGGCGGAAATGCCGGTTCGGAAGGAATGCTATTCGGCACAGGCGCCCCAGAGCTTCCGGCTGGGCGATATTATTGCGGCGCACGACCAGATCCGCGCAAAGAATCCGGAGTATGAGGATGTGGTAGATGCCTGCACGATCATGAAGAGCCTGGGAAAGGACGTGCATCTGATCCAGGGGAACCGCGGCAATATCAAGGTCACGACGCCGGAAGATGTATATATGTTCCGCAGTCTGCTGTCCTACCAGGAGAATGAGCAGGCGTTTGGATTTGGACTTACTGAGAAGATCCGTTCGAAGATTCATTATTATATGCAAAATTAACAAGAAGGCGCAGTGTTTGGCAAGAGGAAACAGGTGTATGGAGGACAGGGGACAGGATATGGCTGAGTGGTATGAATCCAGACAGGTACTGGAAGATATGGAAGAAGTGCTTTCGGCAGAATACCTGCATCTGGAAGGGTTCCGGGGCAGGACGATTGCAGTTACCGGCGCAACGGGATTGCTGGGGAAACTGACGATGCTTGCGCTTTTGAAGGCAAATGAACGTTGGAATCTGGATCTGCGTCTGATTGGGATCATACGAAATGAGAAGAAAGCGCAAGAGCTGTTTGCACCCTGGTGTACAGGAGCAGAGGATAGCCCGCTTTCTTTCCGGGTGATGGATATTAACTGCCCGATTGAGATGGAAGATGCGGTGGATTATCTGGTGCATACGGCATCGGTCACGGCCTCTAAGGAAATGGTGGATCATCCCTATGATACGGTGTTGACGTCGATTCTTGGAACAAAGAATATGCTGGATTATTGCATCAAAAATAAATCGAGAATCAAGAAAATGGTCTATCTTTCCTCGATGGAATTTTATGGTGCGATCACAGATGGCAGCACGGAAGTCCGGGAGGACAGCTATGGGCTGTTTGACCCGCTCGTGACGCGCAGTTCCTACCCGGAAGGGAAACGTGCAAGCGAGTGCCTTTGTGCGATGGCGGCAAAGCAGGAAGGCGTGCCTGTATGTACGATTCGGCTTGGACAGACGTTCGGGGCAGGAATCGCAAAACAGGAGAACCGCGCGTTTGCGCAGTTCGCCCGGAGCGGGATGGCAGGTGCGGACATTGTGCTGCATACCAAAGGGGAGAAGTCCCATTGTTATTGTTATACATCGGATGCGGTGGGGGCTATCCTGTTCCTGCTGCAGCAGGGCGAAGCAGGAGAAGCGTATAACGCGGCAAACGCGCAGACATACTGCAGTATCAAAGAGCTGGCACAGTGCTTTGCCAGCGAAGCAGGCATGGGCAGCCGGGTTGTGGTTGATATTCCGGAAAATCTGGCGGCGCTCGGCTATGCGCCGGATACCTGCATGCGCCTTTCGACGGAAAAGCTGGAAGGACTGGGATGGAAGGCACGTGTCGGGCTTTCCGAAATGGCGCGGAGGTTGCTGGAGGATATGCGAAGCTAAGAGGAGTGGATGATGGTGGGCGATGAGCTGAGTTTTGCGGTGGTTGTTGCGGCACATGACGCGAATCCGGCGTTTTTCAAGGATACATTGGCTTCCGTATCGGAGAGCGAGTATCCTTATCGGGAAGTCCATGTGGTGGATTCCTGTCCGGGACTCTCGCTGTCTTCGTTTTCTGCAGAGCTGTTTCCCGGTGATGCGAATTATTTTTATCATACCCATCGGGAGACAGGGAGCATGGCTGCCCTTTGGAATACCGGGATCCGGTCTGCGCGGGCGGATTATATCCTGTTTGTCGGTCCGGATGCGCGTCTGTCAAAAAATGCGCTGGAGGTTTTTGCGGCGGCAATCCGGAGCCATCCGGAAGCGGAGTTTGTGTATAGTGATTTCGATGAAATTGAGGGAGGCAGCCGGCAGAACCCGTACTTCCTGCCGGATTTCAACCTGGAGCTGCTGCGGCATGAAAATTATATTGGCGGGACTTTCTGCGTAAAACGTACGGCTTTTGCGAAGCTGGGCACGTTTTCGGAAAAACTGGAATATGCGTTTGCCTATGAATTTTTCCTGCGCATCCCGCTGAAAAAGGTGAATGTCCTGCACGTGCCATCCCTGCTCTGGCACCGCCGTGTGGTGCGTATCCCCAAGTCCCTGCCGGCTGTGCGTGCGGCAATGGAAAAGAGCCTGCGGGAACATATGACTGCGCTGTCCGCAAGTTTCCAGGCGATGGGGATTGATTGCACGGTGCGGCCGGGACGGGATCGGGAAAGCTGGAGCCTGCGTTATGACGGGAGCGATATCCAGGGGCATGAACGGGAATACATCCTGATCCATGAAAAGGATGCGCGGGTCTTTGGCAGGAAGGCAAGGCAGAAGCTTTGGGCGCATATGAAGCGGCCGGATGTGGCGATTGTAGGATGCAGGTATTACGGGACAGATATGAGGCTGTTAAACGCAGGATATATTTTTGATAAAAATGGTTTTTCATTCCCGGCGTGCCATAGCGAAAGTATCTTCTCCAGAGGCCTTTATAACCGGATCACCACCGCACAGGAAGTTTCGATGGTTGATATGTCCTACTGTATGATTGATGCGAAGTTCTTCAAGAAGAGCGGCGGCCTGGACCGCAGGCTGACGGGCAGGGACCAGATGCTGGACCTTTGCCTGCGTGCGCTCGAGGGCGGCAGGAAGGTCATTTATGAGCCGTCCGTTGTTGTGCGTCAGGTTCCTGGAGAAGTCATCAGCCAGGAAGCGTCCCACAGGCGCTTGATGGAAAAGTGGGGGAGCGTCATAGAAAAGGGAGACCGGTATTACAGCCCCAATCTTCCGGCAGGGCTGCTGAACTACCGGCTGTCCGTGGATTAAGGATCGGGCTGCTGAACTGCCGGTTATCCGTGGATTAAATCGGGATGCAGCCCGGGGGCAGGCCGTGCGGCTTTGGTCTCCGGGCTGTTTGTCTGATTATAGGGCCGCAGCCCCCGCCTACCCAATTTGCCCGGTAAAGAGGGCCTCAATCTGCTCTTTGCTTGCAGATACGCTGCCTTGGATCATTTCCGGCTTCCCGCCGCAGCGTGCGCCCAGTTTTTCGCGGAGAAGCCGTGCCATTTCACCGGTGTCTTTTGCGGCAGTGCCGGAACCGATGATAAAAGAGAAATTCTCGGTCTCTTTCTTCTGGAAAATCCCACAGAAACCGCTGAATCTTTCCGCCATTGCATTAACCTGTCGGCGAATAATATTCGTGTCTTCCAGATCGGTAAAGACAAGCGGATTGTCCAGAGTGGAAGGGAACTGCTGGATTTCCTGTGCAAGGATTCGTTCTTTTAATCTTGCAATCTCACCTTTTTGTTCTGAAATCAAGTCCAGTTTTTTCTTTAGTGCAGTGCTGGTTTCTGTCCAGGGCGTGGACAACATGCGGGAGGCATCCAGCAGTACTTCCTGTTTCGCAATATAGTCATTTGCGGCGCGTATGCCACAGAGTATAGACAAACGGCAGCCGCCTTTATAATTCTTTGCCTCGATAATCTTAAACAGCCCCA
>CADBTO010000084.1 GCA_902797565.1 uncultured Lachnospiraceae bacterium | reverse complement strand
TCCCTGCACTGCCCGCCAATCATCACGGAGACCTGGTCCAGAAGGTCCGGCAGGAAAAACGCCTCGCTGCGCAGCACCATCCGGCCCGCTTCGATCCGGGACATATCCAGGATGTCGTTGATAATCTTCAGCAAATGATCCGCAGAAGAACCAATCTGTTCCAGATGCTCCCGCGTGCTTTGCGAAATGGAAGGGTCTGCCAGCGCAATCCGGTCCAATCCGATGATCGCGTTCATCGGCGTACGGATCTCATGGCTCATACTGGACAGGAACGATGTCTTCGCCCGGTTTGCCGTTTCTGCCGCTGAAAGCGCGTCGCTCAGGCTCTGCCCCTGCTCAATCATCCTGCGCGTCTGCGCATCCACATCCGCAAAGCCCAGCCCGATCGCATGCACCCGGCCGCTTTCCTGCTCCGCCGAAGCACGCGCTTCCGCTATCCGGATCATCTCATACTGCTCCATGCCGTCCCGCTGTATCGTATAACGGAACGCGATCACACGCTCCTTTGCAAGCGCCTTTTTGATCTCCTCCGGCCGGATGAACTGCAGGAACGCTTCCTGGTACGCCAGCATCACATACTTTTCCGCATAAGCCGCAAACGTGCCGTAATACGGGAAACGTTCGCCCTGCTGCTTGCCGCCGTCAATTTCCGCATACGGCTGGTAGCAGATCCCCAGATCCTGGTCCAGGTCAATATAATACACACTGCGGTATTCGCTGGAAAGCGCCGTGATCATATGGTGTGCCTGGGAATTCAGGTTCTCGGTATACTGCCGCAGCCCTTCCTTGACCTGATGGATCCGCCGCCCCAGCTCCTGCACATCTCCCGCGTCCGCGATATCCGTCTGCAGCGCCGCCTCTTCATGGTCTGCCTCCATCTCCTTTGTCAGGTCATCCACATCCCGCGCGGCTTCCGCCAGATCCTGCGTAATTTCCTGCAGCTGCCTGCGCAGCTTTCCCGTAGCATAGAAAATAAACAGCGCCCCGATGATCACCGAAAGCAGGCTGCTGACCAGGATCATCCGCGTCTGCTTCGCGATCTGCTCGTCAAACCAGTCCGCAGAAAAATCCACTGCCACAATCCCTGCCACCTCGCCCCTGGAATCAAAGACCGGCGAAAACGAACTGTAGAACTTCCCCCATGCATCCGTATAAGGCTCCTCGTCCACGGCAGGCGTCCCCTGGCTTGCAGTATAAAGCGCGTCGGTATAGACCACGGGTTCCCCGAACTCCCCCGGATCCTCTACCGTGGGATCCACGGAGAACACAAATTCCCCGTTTCCCTTATGTGTTACGCAGTATATATACTTCAGGTCAATATTTTCCTGGAAATGCGCCAGCGTATCGTTGACCTCCTGGTACGCAGCTGTCCCCTTGTCCTCTTTCTTCAGTTTTTCCAGCTTATCCCCATCCAGCATATCCGCTGCCGTATTGGAAATATCCAGCATCCGGTTCTGGATCAGGATCTTCATCGCGGAAATGGAGTTTTTGACCAGCTCCGCACCCAGAATCAGCTCCGCTGCAAGCAGCAGCAAAGACAGGATAATGACCAGCCTGACAGCAAGTCCCGGTTTCATTTTTTTCATAGCCCTATGACCTCGTTCTCTGAATCAATTGTCTAGCCCCATGAAATTTTACCATATTTTCCGTTCTATGAAAAGATGATCTGACCAAAATCCACAGAAAACCGGCACAAAACTTGTTTTTCCCGCAGCCAGACAGAACAAATGTACCAGGCACACACGTCTTTCTATAATATTTCGGATTATCCGGATATCCGGTTCTCCTCACTGCATAGAAAACGGGCGGATCCGGAAGCAACTTCCGAACCCGCCCGTGCTTTTGCATCGTTATGCTGTTTTTATAAGCTTTATTTCTTCTTGGTCTTGAAGCTTACAACCTTCGTGTACGCACCCTTCGTAGAGCCGCTGATCGCGCGGACCTTCACCTTCACGGTGGTGTTCTTCTTCAGCTTTTTCAGGTTCACAGCCGTCTTCTTCGTTGTAACCGTCTTTGCCTTTGCTTTTCCAACCTGATAGGACACCTGGTACTTCTTCGCGCCCTTGACTGCCTTCCAGGTAATCTTCGCAGAAGTTGCCTTCACCTTTGTTGCCTTGACGCCCTTTGCCTTTGCAAGCTTCGTGGTTTCCTCAGTCTTTCCGGCGGTATCATCCGCAGTGCCTGCTTCGTCCGTCTTCCCTGTCGTATCCGTTGTATCCGTCGTATCTGCCGCTGCCGCGCCTTCTTTCGCGCCGGTCAGTGCCACGGTTCCGAACACGCCGGGGGATGCCCAGCCATTGCCGGACGCGTCAAACCAGCTGAGCGTACCAATCCGCTTCCCGCTTGCATCCGCATCATTGACCTGGAATTCCAGCCCGACCTGGCCGCCTTCTGCAGGCTTCAGATCCGTCCACTTCAGCGCTGCCTCTACCACATAGCCGTCCTTCGTCGTCTTTGCCGCGGACTGGATATTCTCTGCCTTGCACTTCTCGCCATTGAAGCTCTGGACATTCTTATAGCTGACCCGGTACTGCTTGTCGTCTGCCTCGTACCCGTCGCTCTTCGCGTTGTTCTCATCCACGAAGATTTCCACGGAATCCTGCTCCCAGGCATTCGCATTGTCCGCATTCAGCACGGAATCCTGAACCTGAACCAGCACATACAGGTTCTCCTCATCCCACAGCGCTTTCGCTGTTGCCGATGCCTTTGCGCCGAGCGATATCTGCAGCGGCATTTCTGCTGCACTCTTCCAAGCCGCATCCTCCGTTCCGTCTACCTTGACCGTCCCCTTGGAAACCTGCGCAAACGGTTTCACAAGTACGTTTGCAAAATACTTTGTGCTCTCTTCCTGCGTAAACTTCAGATCGTTGTATGCCGCCTTCTTGTCCCCGCTTACCACCAGGACATCCAGCTTGATCGTATCAGCCATCTTCACGTCTGCCGCGTCGAAGGAAACCTGAGCCTGATAGCCCTTCTCGGTCTTCGTCGCCGCGCTCCGCGCCACCGAAACCTTTTCCTTCTTTCCGTTCCGCTCCAGATAGACCGTGACCGCATCCGATGCATCTTCCGTGGCATCTTCCACGTCCACCTGCACTGCCACGCCCTTGCTGTTCCAAATCGGCACGAAGCTTGCCTTCACGCCATCCCCTTCGATCGCGTATTTTTTGCCGTAAGTAAACGATCCATCCTCGCTCTGGACAATCGTCACCGTATTGATGAACGGCTCCAGCTTGCTCGGGTCAACCAGTGCCCAATACGAAGGTTTTACTTTATAATCATCATCGAAAAGAAGCGGGCACTGTACGCGTTTGCCATCGGTTCCGCCGCCGACATTCGCCTGGGTCTGCAGCCATGAATGCCCATCCAGCATACCCCATACCGTAAAGCCGGATACGTCGATGCCGTCTTCCTTGTCCAGCTTCTTTAAGGTATCATAAACTTCTTTATACTTGTACGCCTGCTTGACATATTCCTGCTGGCGTGTTGCATCTGTCCCGTCAAAATCATTGCTTGCTGTGAAATCCAGCTCTGTCAGCTGAACTTTCCCGACGATCTTCGCATAGGTGCGCACCGCCGTCTCAAGCTGTGCCGCCGTCGGGGATTCCAGGTTGTAATGTCCCTGCATGCCCATCCCGCTGATCCGGGTGCCGGTGCCTGCCGGGCCTTCCTTTGCCTTCACGTCGCTGAGCAGCTTTGAGATGCCGACCATCTTCTTGCTGTCGCACTCGCCGTAATCATTGTAATACAGCTCCAGGGAAGCCGGCGCATACTTGTTCGCATAGGTAAATGCATTGATGATAAACTCATTGCTGCCGTATACATGCCACCAGCTGGACTTGTTTCCATGGGTATCATCCTGAAGCGTGTCGCTGCCGGCTTCTGTATCCGTCCGGTAATTCTCACCAACCACTGCCTCATTGACGACATCCCAGCCATAGAACAGGTCTTTGTACTTGCTGTTTGCACCAGTGTAATAGGTCAGCATAGTCTTGATATACCATTCCAGACGCAGGTTCATCTCTTCCTTGGAAACATAGGGCTTGGTCTTGTCATAACCCTCATGGAAGAACCACTCCGGAGACTGGGAATGCCATACGAGCACATGCCCGCGTACACGGAGCTTGTCCTGCGGATGCGCCTTGTTCCATGCCAGGATCACATCAAGCATCTTGTCCGCCCTGGAATGATCCAGCGTCGGAACGTCAATCTTCTTTCCGTTGATCTCTGCCTGCCTGATGCTGCCTTTCGGGAACGCTGCGTTATTATAACCCAGCATGCAGTCCAGCTTCAGCTCGTTCCCAAGCGTGAGCGCATTGAAATGCTTCCCAACCAGTTCCATCAGTGTCTCGTCCGTGACCTCATCGCTTGTCAAAGCTGTACCGATGATTGCGTCTGTCCCCAGGCCGTCTGCAGTTGCCATCGCGCTCTTCAGCTGCGGGACATCCTTCTCGATCTCCTTCTTCGGGGTCTCGGTGCGCACCATCTTGAACCCTGCCAGATAGTAGTCGCCCTTGACGCAGTCCCCGTTCCCGTAGTTCGTCCCCTGCTCGATCACGCGGACCAGAACCTTCTCCAGCGCGCCCTTCCATTCCAGCTTGAACGTCCCTTCGAACTTCGTCCACTTCCCGACTTCCAGCGTCTGGCTTGCCGTCCCGGTGATCTCATTGGAATAGGAACCCAGATAGCTCGTCTCGCCCCCTGCGGTCACGACCGGTGCAAATTCCACCTTCCGCTGGTCTTCCGGCGCGTTTTTATAATCATCGGAAAGCTTTGCATAGAAAACATAGGAATAGACTGCCCCGTTATAGTCCTTCACCTGGCTGGTGATGTCCTGTGCAAACGACTCATAAGTCCCGGATTCTTTCTGATCCCGGTCGATCTTTCCATAGGTCTTCAGATCGCCTTCGATCGCCGTATCCCCTGTTTCGGATGTGATCTTCGATTTGCCAAGCATCTCGCTCCACATCGAAGTATCCGCATCCTTGAAATCACCGTTCTTGATCACGTCCGGCGCATTCTCCGCGATCAGCGTATCCGCTGCCATTGCCTGGGCAGCCGGAAGCCCGGCGATTCCCGGAACTGCTGCTGCGCTTGTGAGCATCCCTGCCATCGCCAGCATCATCGCAATTTTCCTGAGTCCATTCCTCTTTTTCATACCCTGTTCTCTCTCCTAATCATACTGAATCCATACACAGATCGGCTCGCCAGCCTGCTCTGCCCGGTGGAATACGATGCAGGCATCCCTGCACCGCCGAAAACTCCACCTCAAAGATGTAGCCTATTCTAACGCGTTCACCCCCTCTGTGAAACAGGAAAAATTGCAGAAAAGACCGGACAAACTGCAGAATTTGCCCGGTCTTCCTCTAACGCATGACAGTGATTGCCCCTTCCTTGGCCTTATTCGTCCTCATCCTCGTCTTCCGCCCAAGGATTGTCCTCTTTTTTGTCCTCTTTTATTTCAATCTTGTTCTTGGGCTCATCCTCGTCCTCGATGTCATAATGCTTCATCTTCTTCCGCCGCTTGCCCTGGAGCTCCTCAAGCTCCTCATCGTCCTCGATGATCTCGTCTTCGATATCATCATCGTTCTCTTCCTGCTCCGCTTCCAGCCTGCGGCGTTCTTTCTCCTCTTCTTCTTCGCGGCGGCGCCGTTCTTTCTCCTCTTCTTCTTCGCGGCGGCGGCGTTCTTTCTCCTCTGCTTCCTCGCGGCGGCGCCGTTCTTTCTCCTCTGCTTCCTCGCGGCGGCGGCGTTCCTCTTCCTCCGCCCTGCGCTTCTCTGCTGCCTCCCTTGCGCCGTATTCGATCGCGTTGTAATCCTCCTGCTGCAGATAACGGCTCCGGGCATACCCAAAGACCTGGATGCGGACGTCGTAGATCATCTCCTCGCCCTCATAGATAGCAATAATCTGCCCCAGGATTTCCGAACGCATTTCTTTGGACTCCAGCATCTCGCATTCAAACCGATGCGCGATCGGCTCCAGCTTCTCAACCAGTGCCTTCCCCTTGTTTCTCGCTTCCTCCGTCTCTCCCACATTGGCCGCAATATACGCATTTTCCAGAAGGCGTCCGAACGAATTGATGACATCCTCGTCATTCGCTGGCCAGTTGTTGATCCGCTTCGCAAAATACCCCATCTCGTTTGCTGCCTGTGACCGGTGTTCACCCACCAGATCCGGATTCTTCGTTTTGTACCGGAAGAAGCCCAGATTCCCGCGAATGCTCCGTTTGCTGCTCTCCAGCTTCCCGCTCACATCATCATACATGGGCGCCTCTGTATAATCCGAAACCAGACTCTCTATGGCATGCGTCCAGTTCAGACGCATATCATCTGTCTTGATCTGGATTTGCAGCAGGTCTTTCATAAGCGTCTGGATTTTCGCCCGTTTCTGCGGCACAGCCGCATTGTCTTTTTCTCCCGTGATCCACTGATGGAGGCTGGTGAAGAACTGCGCGTCTTCCGTTGTCAGCCAGCCGTTTTCCTGAAGCCTGCGGACATACGCCTGACGTCCTTCTTCGCCCTGGTATTCATCCGGCAGCTCGCTGTGCTGTGTTTCCTTTTCGATATACCACAGATATTCCTGGGACCCCAGAAGACGGTCTTCACGCAGGCCGACCAGTACCCGTTCCTGATGGTTCTTTTCCCGGACATTCTCGTCATAAATCCCTTCCCGTGCCAGATAGGATTTTTCCACCTTCTCGCCAAACAGCCGAAGCAGCGAAGCCACAACTTCCCGTGCCTGTTTCTGCTCTTCTTCCTGCAGATTCTCCAGCCCGCTTAGGAATTCGATGGTCTTTGAGGTATGCTGCCCATCAAGGCTCTGCTGAAGGATGCCAAACCGCGCCAGCTGCCCGCCTTCCTTCGCTTCGCCCTCCATCACCTTCACAAAGAACGCGCTGCCCCCATTCTCCCGCGGAAGATCCACCAGGAGCCTGTGCAGGTTCTGCTCCGCCTCAAAACGGAGCACGGGTTCGCGCTGTTCATCGGTTGTCAGGGCATAATCCGCTTCCAGTGCCTGGGTAAGCTGCTGGAAGATGCCTTGATAGAACGGATGTTCGATCTGCTGGCCGCCTGCCTGCAGCAGTTCCTCCTGGCTGGTCTGCCAGGACTTGTTTTCAACCTGCTCTGCCAGGATTGCATGCCAGACGTCCATCGGCTTCGTTTCCTGGATCGGCGGCTGCCCTTCAACCACTTCTGCCTCGTGCTCAAGATCGTTTTTCACATAAACGCCATTCTCCCGGTATAGTTTTGCAGCGGTATCCTCCATTTCCCGGACCCTCTGTCCGAATTCATCCATCCGCTGCCGGCGCTTCCTCGCCTTTGAAAGCGAATCCGGAAGGTTCCCTGCCTCCAGGTTCCCAAGATTCATGCGCACGCCTGCCAGCTGCGCATCATCCACTTCGACCGGTCCCTGCGCCTGCTGCACGGCACCCGGATTCGCCTTTGCCAGCCGCCGTTTGGAAAGGATCTTCTGGTATTCCACGCTCGTTGCGATTCCTAGCCGTTGCAGGGATGCGGAAAGATGCGCCTCCGTGACGCCTGCCATGACATCAAAGAAACTCCGTACCGGAACCGCACTGCTTCTCCGCTGCCTGCGGATCGCTGCAAAGCGCACTTCCGCCGCTTCAAAATACTGTTTGAAGAACAGGTCTGCCGTGGCATTCTGTTCTGCTTCCGGCGCACCATTTTCCACAGCCGTCCGGAAACTCTTATAGAGATCCCGCAGCTCGTTTCCGAAATTTTCCGTATCTGAAAACCAGGATTCCAGCTCTGCATCGATCTTCTGCATCGTTTCCGGATTCTGGCTGAACAGATTCTGGCGCAGTTCCTGGACTTCCGGCAATGCGTTCCTGCTTTGGACAAACGCTTCCTGATACGCATTTGCAACCGCGCGCTCTTTTTCTGCAAGATCCCCGCGGTTCTGGTCCTGCGCCTGCCGGAGATTCTGCAGGGCCTGTAAAAGCGCCTGTTTCTCAGGGCCTTCCTGCAGGTTATTCACCCACTTCCGATTGAACGAACGGCGCGCGGATTTCCCCTTTTTCCGCATTTCGCAAAAGAGCGTATTCCGGTCCGGGAAGAATTTCTGTCCATATTCCCGGAGCGTCTGGTCCTGGTCTTTATTGCTGCTGACATAATCATGCTGGCAGAGAAGCGCCAGGTCCATCAGCGGCTTTTCGATCACCTGGTGGTCCATCGCGTCGATATCCTGCCGGATCGCATTGATCGTCGCATTCATCCCGTCTACGGTGTTTTGCAGGCGGATCTGGGATTGCGAGAAGCTGTTGATCGCAGCAGGCACCTCCAGGCCCACCGTCTGGGCACGCATCAGGATCAGCGAAATCATCTGTCCCGATACCTCCTTCGCGCCCACCTCAAAGACCTTCCGCACCTCTTCCGCGAATGCGTCTTTCTTCTGGTTCCATTGCTCCTCCGTTGTATCTTCCAATAAGTTGTGGAACGCGTCAATGAAGTCTTCCTGCTTCCCGACCGCAGCCGCCGCCGTCAGGCGCGTAATCTGGAGCTGCTGGAACTCTGTCAGCTGCACAGCATTTCCGTAGTCAATGATCGTCGCGCCATTGTCATCCACCATAATATTCCCGGCATGCAGGTCGCCATGGTAGAAGCCGGAGCCAAAGATCCCCTCGCTCACCCACTTGTCTGCCACCATCGCGATATGCTTCTGCCGAAGCTCCAGCTGCTCTAGGATCTTCTGGAGGTCCTGGCGGTTTTTCGCCTTCTTCCGCGCAGCCTCAACGTCCTTCATATAGCTGTCCACAGTCTTTCCGGAGGCTTTTTCCAGAACCAGAATATTGGTCGTTGCCGCCAGCGCCCGCTCTGCGCCCACGGAACGGACATGCGCATCCCCTTTGTTGTACAGTTCCCCGATCCGCAGGTTCCGGTCCTCGATGGTCAAGTCGAACTCCTCTTCGATCTTCTTGGTCTGGTTTTCGTAGGTCGTTGCCATCGCACCGCTCGGATCCACTTCATTCGCGCAGTTCAGGATAATCTGCTTGTCACGGATCATCCGGTTGCGTACATCGGGCCGGAGCAGCTTGATAACCACTTCCTTCCCTTCCGGAGGATAGGACGGCCCGAAAATCCGACAAAGGAACGCCTGTCCCACAGACGCCGCACCCAGGGAACGCTCCATCCGGATCTCCTTCACATCGCCATTGGAACGACGGACCAGAAGTTCCAGGCGCATACGTACCACGGCATCCGGAATCGGCATCAGGCCGGATTTCATATCCGCCAGCGCTTTTTTCATCGCGGCAGGCATCCCCTGTTCCGGCAACCCCTGCAGGATCTTCTGCATCAGCGGGCCCGCGCCCTTCAAAAAGCCAGCCAGCGAACTTCCTTTCCGCCGGTCTTTTTCCTCCTGTTTCTGCTGCGCATTCATCTGCGACATATCTTTTTTCGGGACGCTGAACCGCAGCATCGCGCCCACCATCGCGCGCTGGTCTTCCGGAGAAGATGCGGCGAAATATTTCTTGAGCACGTTCTTCGTAAACTGCCCCTGGCCCACATCAGAATTGTTCTCTGCCTCGATCCGCCGTGCAAGCTCCTTCTGACGCAGTTCAATCCTGCGCAGCTGCTCCGCCCTTGTGATATGCCGCTCATAAGGATCCGGAAATTCTGCCGGGATATTTCCCCCTCCTGCCGCCTGGTGCTGGAAGAGCTCGTCCGTGGCAGTTGCCAGTTCTCGCTGCATATCCGTCACAACTTGTGCCACATCAGCATTGATCTTGTCCTCCAGGGTATCTATGCCGCCGGAATTCTTTTTGTCGTTAAAATACCGGTACATATCCACTAGGGTTTCTTCTTCGCTCGCGCCGCGTTCGCGCTTGCGCCGGACCTGCTGCAGCCCCGGATCATTGAACAGCTGCTGCATATCCTCTTTGATCGAACGCTTCAAAGGCGATTCTGCATTGCCCCCGTCTTCGTCTTCGCCAGGAAATGCCATCCGGTCAATCGTCCGGTCCAGGATCGTGCGGTCATCCATAATCAGGATCACGGCACGCGGATGGCTTGCCAGTGCTGCACGCAGGCGGTTGCCGCGATGTGCTTCACCTTCCTGCCGTTTCTTGTATTCTGAGTCCAGATGCCATGAAGCGTTCATGAATACCACATCCGCAATGAAGTTCTTGACCCGCTCCTCTTCCTTGCTCCAAACCGGTTCATTCTCTTCCGGCGCCTGTTTTACATCCGGAGCCAGATAGACCCCGTTAATCCTCCTGCCCCGCTGGAACTCTTCATCCGCCGTAATATTTTTCAGGACATCCACATCATTGTACAGCACCTTGCTGTCTTTTTCCGCCACATCCGCAATGATCCCCTGCTTCCGCTCCTCAAGTTCTTCCGGCCTTGCCTCCAGGATCTGGTGGGTATAATCCTTCAGCGTCCGGATCGGAATGTTCGCGAAAAACGCCGCCTTTTTCCCCGTATACTTTTCCAGGATATGATGGCACAAAGACCGCTCCCTGGCCGCCTCAACCAGTTCCCAGTCGAATCGCTTCGAAATGTTCTCTCGATAGAACTCCTGGCTGCCCCGGATATTCGGTTGGCGATTGTTCGCCCGCGCTTCATCCATCTCCCGCTGCCGCATGACGCGGTATTCATGATCAAGGCGGTCATCCTCATCTTTCATGGACTGCTCGGTCGGGAAAAGCGGAAGGACAGACTTCACCCCGTATTTTTCGATCGATGCAGCCATGTCCGTTTCCAGCTCATCTGCCAGCCGTTTCCCGTTCAAAGGCAGGGAAATCTTCTTATTCCCGTCGCTGGCGACAAGGACGCCGGTCGGCTTCTGCTCCAGCCTCAGCTGTGCCTCGCCCACGAACACCGTGATAATGAAGTGGTCATTTGCCTTATATTGGCGCAGCGTCTTGTGCAGCTGCAGGATGCTCTTGGAAACATCGTCCTCGTTTTGCTTAATCAACGATGATGCCGGTGATTTCAACAAAAAGACATTGACCAGATCCTTCTGCTGCGGGGAGAACTGCTCCAAAACCGCCTGATCCTCCGCGGAAAGGTCCATCGGATGCGCCTCCTGCGCCAGCGGCTGCTCCGCAAGGACGACATCCTGGCGTACCACGCGCTCCCGCCGCATGTTTACCGCAAGATCCCGCGCCGCGTTTTCGAAGCGGAACCCGCCTTGAATCTTATTGGCTGCCGCACGGTAGCCCGCCAGAAAACGCGTCCCCTGCAGGGCCGGAAGGATGTTCCCGAATTTTCCCTGATCAAGCAGGGCCTGATCCACCATCTGCCCCAGAGCTGCCAACTCCTGTGCGTCCACATCATATTCCGCGTCGCTCCGGAGCAGCCACTTCTGGGTGATCATGTTGATGCGCTGCAGACGGTCGCAGAGCATCGCAAGTTCCTCTGCTTCAGACCGTGCCGTCCCATTTTCATATGCCGCTGGCGCAATCAAATTCTTCCTGGACTCAATCAGTTCGAACAGCCCAAAATCGCCATCCTTCGCAAGTTCTCCGACATAGAGCGCCTCAAACTGCGGCTTCACCTGCTCCTTCCCGGACAAGGAGAACGCCTGGTCCACAAGATACTCGCCCAGCTGGTACTCCGCAAGCGCGGGACGATTGTCCGTCAGCTGCGCCATGCGGCGGATCTCCAGTGCCGCGACCTTTGTGACCAGATCCTGGTTTTCCAGCCAGTCCAATGCCGCGTCCTGCCCGCCTTTGAGGTTCAGCACCATACTGTCCAGCCCCTGCAGGCTTTCAAAAATTTTATCCCGCAGAAGATCCAGGTTCCGATCCAGAATATTGTCCATCTGGTGTTCGGAAAGCGAAGAGCCTGGAACGCCCAGCTGCTTTGCACGGGAGAGGATCCGTTTAATCCGCTCCTTTGCGGCCGATTTCTCTGCTTTGTTCTGTGCCAGCTCGCCAATATATCCCGGCAGCAGGGCATTCACCTTTTCTGCGATCTTATAAGCGGATTTTTCCCGCTCCGCATCCTGGGCAGCCAGGGCACGATTAACCCTGGAACGGAGATGGTTGACCTCAGAAAGCACGCTGGCAATCAGCTTCCTGGAAAGGGGCATGCTTTCGGTCTGGTCCGGGTTATACAGCCCTAGTACTGCAAGAAGCTGCGGGCGGTATGCTGCCTGGTCCTTTTCGCTGAGCTGTGCCAGTGCCGTTTCCATAAAGCGGATCCGGATCAGCCGGTTCTGTGCGCTCGCGGTCCCCTTTTTGGAGCAGAACTTTCCGTTATTGACAATCTTCAGCTTCGAACCGGACAGCTCCACCTGGCCCCGGTTTTTCGTCCCTGTCATCGCTGCAAAATCTTCATAGGTCAGGTTTGCAATCGCTGTTTCGCTGTCCCCGTCCTCTTCGGTCAGATCCCGTCCCAGCGCCAGTTCCTTCTTCTTCCATGCAGCAAAATCCTTCCTGCCCGTATCCTCCCGCTCATCTGCAAGACGCTCTGCGCGGGTGCGCTGCAAAACTTCATAGGTTCCGTCTGCAGCATTCAGCCGGATGCCCTGCTTGTCCAGATCCAGTGTAAACGCGGAAAGGAGGCTGTCTGCTTCACCTGCCTTGATATCAAGCAGCTGGCGGATTTGCGGCGAAAGGCTTTGCCTGTAATCCTGGTTGCGTTCCAGGAGCGAATGCAGGGATTTTGCGCGCCAGATCATAGACAGCATCGTGGATTGATTGTGCTCCAGCCAGGTCTTATTCAGCATCGCAAGCGAAAAATTATAGCCGGAAACTTCGTCAATCATTTTGGACATCAGGTTGTTTCTTCCTTCCCCGGCATTCCGATAGGTTTGCATGGTCTGCTGGGCGTCCTCTTCCTGAATCCATTCCTGCAGCAGGGCATACTCTTCCCTTTGCGCCTGCACCGCCTGGGCCTCTTCCTCGCCAAGCGCGCCGATAAACGTCTGGAAACTGCTGTCAAAACGGTTCTTCACAGCCTGCCGGGCGGTCCTTCCGTCTTTTGCAATCCGTAGTTCCTGCACGGTAATGCAGTCATTATGCCTCTGTGTCCGGACATCCTGCAGCTCCGTCTGCTCCTCGTGGGATGCCCTGCGACTTTTCCCCGGAACATAGAGGGTCTTTGCTTTTCCCTCGCCGAAGCGGCCTTCCGCACGGATCTCCTTCATCTTTGACTGGAAGATCCCCAGGAAACGCTTCGCCAGCGCACGAAGCTTCTCCCCTTTCTGGTAGTCCTGTGCCGGCGGCTCCTGTGCGCCAGCGGCTGCAGGAGCCTGGCCAACCTTCCGCTCCTGTAAAAAGCCTTTCCACTCTTTTTTTGTCCTGGTGGATTCATGTGCAAATAGTTTCATAAAATGTTCTCCTTAAAAGCGCTTCTTAAAATGTGTCTGCGAAGAATACGAAGCGATGGGCGTTTTCCTCCGCCGCGCCACTCCCTTCCGGGATGCCCCGGGCATTCAAAAACGAAATGAGTGCCTCAGAAGCACCCTCTGTATCATCAGAAAACTCCATGACCACTGCCATATTGTTTTCGATTTCATAAAGCTGTGCAAGCAATTCATCCAGCAGCAGGGTCGCTGCGCCCCTGCGCCTTGCTTCCGGCGTCACATAAAGCGACACGATGCGGAAGACCTGTTCGTCCTCCGGATACCCGGTGACTGCCCCGCAGGCCAGCCCATCTTTGGACACACCGATCGAAATATACTGCTCGCCCGCGGCAATGTCTTTTGCCGCAATCTCTCCCAAAAATGGACGGAAGGTTTCAAAACCCTCCTTGCTGATCAATCCTGCATCAAATTCGCTTGTCATAGTTTTGATTCCTTTCTATATTTATATCTAG
>CADBTO010000083.1 GCA_902797565.1 uncultured Lachnospiraceae bacterium | reverse complement strand
CCGATCACGGCCATCCTGGGGATGAATGAGATCATCAGCAGGCATACCGATGACCCGCGGATCCTTTCTTATTCGGACTCGATCAGCAAGGCAGGAACCAGCCTGCTGGGCATCATCAGCGATATTCTGGATTTTTCAAAGATCGAAGCAGGGAAGATGGAGATTGTAGCGCAGCCCTATTCGCTTCGGGGCCTCATTGGGGATGCGTACAACATGATCCAGTTCCGTGCGGAGGAAAAGGGCTTGCGGGTCCATCTGGAGGTTGATCCGTCGCTTCCTTCCAGGCTGGTGGGGGCTGAACTGCGGCTGAAACAGGTCATCACGAACCTTTTGACAAACGCAGTCAAATATACGGAAAAGGGAGATATCACGCTGCACCTGTCCCTGGTGGACCGCTGGGAAGGGACGGCGAAGTTTTTTATTTCTGTCCGGGATACGGGTATCGGGATCAAAAGCGGGGAAATGGACAAGCTGTTTGACGCGTTCGACCGGCTTGATATCGGGCGCACCCATACGATCGAAGGGAGCGGCCTGGGGCTTGCGATCTGCAACCGGATCGTCTGTATGATGGGCTCTTCGCTGCGCGTGAAAAGCACCTATAATGTGGGGTCTGAATTTTATTTCTATCTGGACCAGGAAATTGCGGATGATACGCCGATTGGCAATTTTTCGGTTGCAAGGGATTTCTATGGCAGGCACAGGGTGCGGACGCCGGTGGCGTTTACTTCGCCGGACAGCCGTATCCTGATCGTGGATGATACGCCGATGAACCTGGAGGTGATTTCCGGCCTTTTGCAGTCCGCAAAGATGCAGGTGGATACGGCGGCGAGCGGGGAGGAATGCCTGGAAAAATTTGCGGTGTGTCCGTATGATATGGTCTTTATGGATTACCGGATGCCGAATATGGACGGGATCGAAACGCTTGAAGCGCTGACTGGGCGGTTTCCGGAAAAGGTCCAAAACACCCCGATTATCTGTCTGACAGCAAGTGCTGTTGCAGGGGACCGCGAAAGGCTGCTTGCTGCCGGATTCACGGATTATGTGCCGAAGCCGATCAATATTCCACAGATGCGTAAGGTGCTTCTGAAGTATCTGCCGGATGAAAAAATCATCGCTTCTTCCGGAATGCAGCAGAATTCGGCAAAACGGCCGATTGAGGAACAACTGGCGGAGATTTCCTGGCTGGATACGACGGATGGCATTGCATACTGCGGGACGCCGGAACTGTATCTGCAGGCAGTCAGGCTGTTCCGCAGCAATATCCCGCAGAAGGCGGGCCAGATCGAGGGCTTTTTGAAGACGCGGGATTTGGAAAACTACATTGTAACGGTTCATGCACTGAAGAGCACGTCAAAGATTGTCGGAGTCATGGATTTTTCTGAAAAGGCGAGACGGCTGGAGCTTGCGGCAAAAGACGGCGAACTGGATAAGGTCCGGGCAAAGACACCTGCATTCCTCAGGGAGTATCGCAGTCTGGAAGGGAAGCTGGGGCAGGTGCTGGAAAAAATCAAGATGGAAGAAACAAAATAGGGTTTTTGGAGGTTTTCGTGTATGCAGGATAGTATGATCGCGGTGATCGTGCGGGAAAAGGAAAGTATTGTGGTCCGTGGGATCAGGAAACGGCTGGATGAAATGGGGTACATGGTATATGAAGCATCGACCGGCGCGAATACAGCAGAGGAAGACCTTGGACAGGCGGGGCTGTTTATCATCTATCTTTCCTCCCATATCATGAAAACACCTGCGGAACTCGAACATGCGCAGGCATACTGCAGCGGGATCCAGGGGCATGGGTGCAAGGTCATTGTGATCGGGGAGAAAAAGAACCGCGAGGAACTGCAGCATGCGATCCCCGCACTGTCTGAGTTTATCTGGCTGGATCTGCCGCTGGATATGGACCAGATGGTATTTGTCGTTGAAAAGCTGCAAAAAGCAGGGAAAGGGGGCGCGGCGGAAACAGAGGCGGAAAGTGCGCCGGCCGGTGAAGCGGCCAAGACACCGGATGCGGAGAAGCAGGAGGAGGAGCAGAAGCGCATCCTGCTTGTGGACGACGACCCGTCTTTCGCGAAAATGGTCAAGGAATGGCTCAGCAATGACTATAAGGTTGATGTGGTGACAACGGGTATGCAGGCGATCAAGTACCTGTCCAAAAAGACGGTGGAGCTGGTCCTGCTGGATTATGAAATGCCTGTGATGAACGGGCCGAAGGTCTTTGAGCGGCTCCGGGAAGACCGTGCGCTCGCGGATATACCGGTGGTGTTCCTGACCGGTGTGGGAGATCGCGAGAGCGTGACACGGGTCATGCAGCTGAAGCCGAAGGGATATATCCTGAAAAGCGCAACCCGTGAAGAATTGCTGCAGT
>CADBTO010000082.1 GCA_902797565.1 uncultured Lachnospiraceae bacterium | reverse complement strand
TCCGTCCGTTCCCGTTGCTGTGGTCGTTCCTCCAGCTGTCGTGCCTGCCGCTGCCGTTCCGCCCGTGCCTGTGTTCCCTGCTGTCCCATTACTGGCGGGCGCGTTATTCAGCTCCGCCGCCGAAACAAACATTGGCATCACCAGGATCAGCACCATCGCGATTGCCACAACCACTGCGCCAATCCGTATCAGCAGATTGTGTTTTGGATTTTGTTTCTTCAGATTCATCCTTTTCCTTCCCTCCTTATTAAGAACTCCTCCATGTCCTTCCTCTATGTCCTCCCTGTATGGAGTCCTATTCTAACTGAAAACCCCCCATTTCGTCAAGTATTGGTTTTTCCCTTCCAGCGCAGCCCGTCAGATTTTTCATCCGTTTTTCAATAAAAACCCTGATAGATCTCGTTCATGTCCACGACTCCGCTGAAACCTGCCACCTTACCCGTGCCATACTGCCACATTACCAAATTACAGTCTCCATCATAACCGGAGCCCTTCGATTGGTCGGTATATCGCGCATACCAGAAATTTTCGCCTGCCAGGTCGTCATGGGACAGATGGTTGTTGATCCAGGTCAGGTTGGTATAAAACATGAAATGATAACCCGCGTCCTCGATCGCATCCTGGAACGCCTCGATGATCTGCATCCGGGTCTTCGTCGTCACGCCGCGCAGCATCACGGAATCCTCCAGGTCTAATGCAACCGGGTAGTCCATCTTCTTCCCCTTGATCGACTTCAGCAGGAATTTTGCCTCTTTTTTCGCCGCACTCACCGTATTCGCTTTGGAATAATGATAACAGCCCACCCGCAGGCCAACCGCCCGCGCCGCCTTGTAATTGGTTTCAAAGCAGGTATCCTTTGCATTGCTGCCATTGGTCGCACGAAGAAACACGGCATGCACATCGTCCGCCGCCACCTTCTTCCAGTCAATATTCGTGCCCTGCCACCGCGAGATATCAATGCCCTTCATCTTCTTCGCCACAGTCACCTTCACCTTCACGGTACTGCCTTCCACAGAAGCCGTGATCACGGTGCTGCCCGCCTTCTTCCCATAAATATAGCCTTTCGCGGACACCTTGGCAATCTTCTTGTTTTCCGAAGCCCAGGTGATCTTCTCTCCGTTTTCTGCCTTCGCCGTCACCTTCTCCCGGTCTCCCGGCAGCAGCGTAAGCGATTTCTTGCTGAGCGTGATCTTCACACTGTTTTCGGACGCGTCAACCTCATCGTCGTCGTCGTCTTCCTCGCCTTCGTCCTCATCCGGCTGCACGTCCGTTTTTTCTTTATTCCCGGTTTCTGTTTTCCCGTTCTCTGTACTCCCAGTCTCCGTATTCCCGGTTCCTGTACTTCCAGCCTCCGTGTTCCCGGTTCCTGTACTCCCAGTCTCCGTATTTCCGGTTCCCGTACTTCCGCTCTCTGTATTCCCACTTCCTGTTTTCCCAGCCTCTGTACTCCCGGCCTCCGTACTCCCGGCCTCCGTACTCCCGGTTTCTGTCGTACCGCTCTCTGTATTCCCGCTTCCCGTGCTCCCGCTCTCCGTACTCCCGGTTCCCGCATCCTGCTGTGTTTCTGCCGCTTCCACCGTCAGAAGCGCGCCCCCCGGCATGCCCAGGCAGAGCATCCCCGCCAGTAAGGCAGCCACGATATTCTTCCTCATATTCTTATTCCCTATTACTAAGAAGAGGGGGCAGCCAAAAACCGCCCCCCTCTATCACCATTATACAACATCCTCGAAACTCTTCGAACTTCCGTGGCAGTTCTTGTATTTCTTGCCGCTGCCGCACGGGCACAGATCATTCGGATATACCTTCGGTGCCTTCCGCTTCTTCGGCCCGGAAGACGCGCTCTCATCCTTGTTCGTGCCTGTGACCTTTGCCACCTCTTCCCGCTCGACCTTGCGTTCCACGCGGACATGGTAGAGCATCTGCACCGCCTCAAGCCGGATTGCCTCGTTCATCGCGTCCATCATATCATAGGACTGCATCTTGTACTCGTCCACCGGATTCCGCTGCCCATATGCCTGCAGCCCGATGCCCTGGCGCAAAAGATCCATATTGTCGATCTCTTCCATCCAATGCTTGTCTATGACACGCAGCAGGATGACCCGCTCCACCTCGCGGAACTCATCCGCGGTTTCGAATTCTTTCTCTTTTTCCTCGTAGAGATCCTGTGCCAGCTCCTGTACCTTGCTCACCAGATCTGCCGCATCCTTGGATTCTTCCACATCCTGCACGGTGATCTTCCGTACTGGTACAATCGGGAAGATCACGCGGTTAATCTCGCGAACATCCCACTCGTCTTTGTCTATATTGTCATTCACCACGGTCCGCACCAGATCGTCCACATCCTCATCGATCATATGCTGGATCTGCGGTTTCATATTCTCGCCTTCCAGCACGCGCCTGCGCTGCTTGTATACCAGTTCCCGCTGCTCGTTCGCCACCTGGTCATATTCCAGCAGGTTTTTCCGGATCGCGAAGTTGTTGCTCTCGATCTTCTGCTGTGCACGCTCAATCGCAGAGGACAGCATCTTGTGCTGGATCTCCTCGCCTTCCTCGATCCCAAGAGAATTGAACACCCCGATCAGCCGTTCCGAACCAAACAGCCGCATCAGGTCGTCTTCCAGTGAAATATAGAACTTGGATTCCCCCGGATCTCCCTGCCGCCCGGCACGCCCGCGCAGCTGGTTGTCAATCCGCCGCGACTCATGCCGCTCGGTGCCGATGATCTTAAGCCCGCCCGCCTTCAGCGATTCTTCATCCAGTTTGATATCCGTACCACGGCCTGCCATATTCGTTGCGATGGTAACCGCGCCATGCACGCCTGCCTCAGAGACAATCTGCGCCTCTTTTTCATGGAACTTCGCATTCAGGACGTTATGCCGGATGCCTTCGCGCCGCAGCATCTTGCTGATCAACTCGGACACCTCGATCGTGATTGTACCGACCAGAACCGGCTGGCCTTTGGCATGCGCACGCTTGACTTCTTCCACAACCGCCCGGTACTTCTCCTTCTGGGTCTTGTACACCGCATCGTCGTGGTCAATCCGCTGAACCGGCCGGTTCGTCGGGATCTCAATGACGTCCATCTCATAGATATCACGGAACTCCTGTTCCTCAGTCTGTGCTGTACCGGTCATGCCTGCTTTTTTATCATATTTATTGAAGAAATTCTGGAAGGTGATCGTTGCAAGCGTCATGCTCTCCCGGCGCACTTTCACGTGCTCCTTTGCCTCGATTGCCTGGTGCAGCCCGTCGGAATAACGCCGTCCCGGCATAATCCGGCCGGTGAAGTCGTCCACGATCAGCACTTCATCATCCTGTACCACATAGTCCTGGTCACGGTGCATCAGATTGTGCGCGCGCAGTGCAAGGATCACATTATGCTGGATCTCCAGGTTCTCCGGATCTGCAAGGTTGTCGATCTGGAAGAAGTTCTCCACTTTCTTGATGCCGTCCTGGGTCAGGTTCACCACCTTATCCTTCTCCCCGACGATATAATCCCCGGTTTCTTCCTGCTCGATGCCCATAATTGCGTCCATCTTGGAAAATTCCGGAAGATCCTCGCCGCGGCGCATCTGCCTTGCCAGAATATCGCACATTTCATAGAGCTTTGTGGATTTCCCGCTCTGCCCGGAGATGATCAGCGGCGTCCGCGCCTCATCGATCAGAACCGAGTCCACCTCGTCGATAATACAGTAATGCAGTCCACGCTGGACCAGATCCCTCTCGTGTACCACCATATTATCACGGAGATAGTCAAAACCTAATTCATTATTCGTAACATACGTGATATCACATTTATATGCTGCCTGACGTTCAGGTTTTTCCATATCGTTCAGCACAACACCCACCGTCAGGCCCAGGAACTCGTGGATCTTTCCCATCCACTCGGAATCTCGCTTTGCCAGGTAATCATTGACCGTAACGATATGGACGCCCTTCCCTTCCAAAGCATTGAGATATGCAGGAAGCGTGGAGACGAGGGTCTTTCCTTCCCCGGTACGCATCTCTGCGATCCGCCCCTGGTGCAGGATGATTCCGCCGATCAGCTGGACCCGGAAGTGCTCCATATTCAGAACGCGTTTCCCCGCTTCCCGGACAACCGCATAGGCCTCCGGAAGCAGGCTGTCGAGCGTTGCGCCATCCGCAAGCCGCTGCTTGAACTCCGCAGTCTTCCCCCGCAGCTGCTCATCAGACAATGCCTTCATTTCGGGCTGGAGTGATTCGATCTTGTCTACTGTCTTCTTTATACGCTTCAGCTCGTGCTGGCTATGCGTACCAAATATTTTCGATACAATTCCCATTTCCGTAAAAACTCCTATTTCTGTTTTTTTCCATCGTCGCTTATTCTAACACGTTTTTTCTCGCAAAACAACAGCAAGTCCGCTAATTAGAACGTTTTTCTTTCTGCGTTTTTAGTCCATTTCTCCATGAAACTTTTTCCACACATTCGCCCGCCCATAAACCGATCCCTTTCGCCCTGGCTGTGTGCACTATCGTCACAATACTATCCATCTATATTCTGCATAAAAATATTCGATTTATGCGTATATCTGTTTTATCATATCAATATTTTCGCAATTTTTTTAAAAAAACTCCATTCATTACCCGCTTCGCCTCCTGATTCTCTGCGAAATATTCTCTTTCATCTACTTTTTTGTAACTTTTTGCGTCTGTACAGCAGAATTGTCTGCTATATTTTCTCAAAATCTTTATATTTTTATATTTTTTGTAATTTTTTCGAAAAAAATTTGAAATAATGCTTGACTTTTGTTTTTTGTGGTAGTAATATAGCATCAACAAATGAAACAGCCCACAGGAAAGGCAAAACAAAAAGCCAGGACGACAGCGAAGCCGCTCTCGTGTAGCACAAGAGAAAGAGCACTTCGCAGGAGGATGTGACGAGAAAGCTCCTTACAGTCCGGCAGGCTTGGATGACAGAATCTGGCGGGAACGGCATACTTCAAGCAGGTTTGCGGAAAGCAGATTTTCCCTGAGTCAGCGAGGGATGCTTGGCAGGAGGGTAAGCCGGACCAGAAGTCAGAAGTTACAGCCAGGGGTGTTTCAAATCTGCAGAAAGGAGGTACGGTCCAACGGGCAGGTAATTTTTTAGCGGAACCTAAGGTGGCGGGTGAAAGCCATCAAAAGCACTTCGGTCTTCGGTTTACAGGGCAGACGCCAAGAGGCGGTTATGGGTGAAACGTAATTGCCTTGTCCCTGCCGCAAGATGCAGGGAGTATATGAAACGAATTGTCCTTTGTTTCGTGTGTGCAGAAAGCTTGTGGAAAACAAGTGTCGATTGATTGCATCAGTGGTGTTGGTCTTTTGATTTTTGCAGAAATCGGAGGTATCATACGGAAAAGTTTCATATTTCCATCAAACGCTAACGAGATAGATCCGGACTTTATTGATATGAGTCGTCTGGGCTCCTTATGAGAATTGTGTAAAGATTAGATGAACCGGATGTAGGGAGTTAGTAAATATAGCGGGTTGCCGCAATGATTATTCAGGATTAGCCTTTGTTCGTGTTGATTGCTTGATCGGAAGAGTCGCTAAGTCAAGGCTTTTTGGCAGACTCCGAACTTCAGTGAACCGCACCATAGTCGCTGATAAATTCTTGATGGTGGTTTTGGAAGTGGGACGCAGCAAGAACTGGTTCGTGAAAGAAATGATTTATGATAGAGACACCGCTAATGAGTGCGAGCGGTGAGAAAGGCTGGGAAACCTGAAGAAAGAGAGGTATGGTCCATTGGATGGTGAGATAAACAACTAGCCGGTACTTGTCGAGGGAAAAGAAGGCAAGTGCCGGCTAGTTTTTTGTTGTTTATTTCCAAGGCAAATGCCGGCCTTTTTTTATTTCCAGACATTTTCCAGCCAGCTTCTTGAACACCGCCGCAGTTTCTGCTACACTTGCATGGCATGGAACGCGGAAACGGCCCGGCAGCACAAACCACAGGAACCGCAGGCCCGGCACCAAACCACAGGAACCACAGGGCCGGCACCACAAACCGCAGGAACCACACACGGAAAGGAGCATCACCATGGCAACAGTACCAGAAATCAACGCATCACTCATCCCCTGGTTCACGCTGATCCAGGAATGGATGCAAAAGGCAGACAAAGAAGGCGCGACAGAAACGTTTGAAGCCATCAAAAAGAAGTATAAAGAAACAAAGGCCATCTTGCAATCAAACGGATTAAACCTCTCCGGCCTGGACATATGGGAACTGTAATTCCAGCCAAAAGAAAAAGGATTGCCTTCCGCAATCCTTTTTCTTTATGCAAAACGCAGTGCCGGGCGGATATAATCCAGCCTGGCACGCTTCGCTTCGCTTCTTATTTCGCCGTTTCTGCATTTCCGGTATTCCCAGTGCTGCCAGCCGCCGCAGCCGAATCCGCTGCTCCGGAAGCCGCCGGCGTAGCCTGCTCGCCCGCCGGCGTACTAGCCGGCGTGCTGGACGCCTCCCCGGACGCCGCGTCCTGGTTTCCAGACGGCACCTCTTCCGTGCCCGTCACTTCATCGGTTTTCCCGGAATCCCCGGAACCAGACGAGCCATCCGCCGGATCCGTTCCAGGCGTTTCTACAGCCGTTCCATCATCTTTCCCGCCTTCTTCGCCAGTCTCCGTCCCGGTCGTATCAGAACCATCATCCTGCTCGTCCTTCTCGTCCTTCTCGTCCGCTTCCACCGTGTCCTTG
>CADBTO010000081.1 GCA_902797565.1 uncultured Lachnospiraceae bacterium | reverse complement strand
TCCAGGAATCATCCTCATCCCCGGCCATATCATTGTTTGCATGGTCGCCTGCCACCACCATCAAAGGCTCCAGCACGACACGTTTATAACTGCCCTGCTTCACCTTTTCCAGTACGTCATCCACAGAAGGCTCTGCTTCTACAGTACCAATATAATAATGCTCTGCACCCATTTTGTCAAGGGTATCCTGCATTTTCGTATAAACTTCGTTCGACTCCGCCTCCGTACCATGTCCCATGAAGCAGATTGCGGTCTCCCCATCATCGTATTCTTTGGTTTCCGCAACGATTGCCTCTGCCACCTTCTGGAAATCCTCATCGGAAGTCAAAAGCGGCTCGCCGATCACCACGTTTTCAAACGCGTCAGACTTTTCCGCCAGTTCCTCCGAAAGGTCATGGTACTCCAGCCCGTTCATCAGATGCGTGGGCTGTACCACCAGTGTTTTCACCCCATTATCCATCGCACGCTGTAATGCTTCATCCACATTGTCAATCGTAACATCATCACGTTTTTTCACATGGTCTATGATAATCTGGCTGGTGAAGCCACGGCGGATCGCATAGCCTTCCCCGGAAAATGCGTCGTCCAGCGCCTGTTCAATCGCTCCGATTGTCTGCCTTCTGCTGTCATTATAGCTTGTACCAAAGCTTACGACCATCAGTTCCTTTTCCCCGATCCCATCTGCGTTTCGGGGATCATCCAGGCTGGCATCGCCCGTTTCGTAATTTTCCTCGTCCCCGGCTTCTGCTTCGCCCTCTGCATCGACCTGGTCATCCGTTTCTGCCTGCGTTTCTGCTCCTGCATCCTTCTCTGCGGAGCCGCCCGTGCTGCCGCATCCCACCATCGAAATGCCCAGTACTGCTGCCAATAATACCATCATCGCCCTCTTCTTCATGTCCCATAATCTCCTTCCCTTGTTCCATTTTTCCTGGTCTCGATGAAAAAAGAACCCGCCGCAAGCACGGCCGGTTCCACACTTAATGAAGGATATCGAAAAAGGGCGCACTTTCCCTGTCTTCTTTCTTCCCACACCTTGTTAGAAACCGGTTCCGTGACCCGCGGATCCGTTTGTCCCTATCCATAGGCAGGTCTCCTGGCTTCCTTCACAGCGGCGGAACCACGTTTTGGTTCCTATGCACCCTTCCCGGTTTCCCAGTGTATTCGTGCATCGCTCCGGTACACAGTGACGGCATCGCGCCGGATTCCCACCGGCTTCCCTTTTCATCCGCCTGCAAAGGATACGAGAAGAAGGACTTCGCCATCCTCTCTCCCTTTGCTTCGGACACCTATGTATGCTTGATTTATATTTTATGTTACGATTGTTTCCGAATCTGCTTCTCGTTATTTGGCATTGATATAGTTTACCAATCCCTCGCTGTCAATGATCTTCTGCATAAACTCCGGGAACGCCTGCCCCTGGAAGCTTGCTCCGGTCGTCAGGTCCTTGATCTCACCCGTATCAAAATTGACCTCCACCTCATCCCCTTCCTGGATCGCTGCCGCTGCTTCCCGGCACTCCACGATCGGCAGACCGATATTGATGGCATTGCGGTAAAAGATCCGGGCAAACGTCTCTGCAATGACGCAGGAAATCCCGCTCGCCTTAATCGCAATCGGCGCGTGCTCCCTGGATGAGCCGCAGCCAAAATTCTTGTTTGCGACAATGATATCCCCCGCCTTCGCTTTTTTGACGAAATCCTTGTCGATATCTTCCATGCAGTGCTCCGCCAGCTCTTTCGGATCGGAAGAGTTCAGATAACGCGCAGGGATAATCACGTCAGTGTCCACATTATCCCCGAACTTGTGTACGATTCCTCTTGCATTCTGCATAATGTTAAATTCTCCTATTAAGAACTCCTTTGTGTGCGCAACATGTTCCGGAAGTGCGCTTCATTTTCGCAGCTGCGCTGCTCAAATAAACCGCTCCTGTGACTGCGTGAGGATGCGACGCTTCGCATCGAACCTCACTCCGTCCGACGATCAGCGCACAGTCGGAGTTTCGTGTGCTTCTTTTTCGCTTCTTTATACTTCCGCCGGATCTGTGATATGCCCCGTCAGGGCGCTGGCAGCAGCGACTGCCGGGCTTGCCAGATAGATCTCCGAATCCACGGCACCCATGCGCCCGACAAAGTTGCGGTTTGTCGTGGAAACACACTTTTCACCGGAAGCAAGGATTCCCATATAGCCGCCCAGGCAGGGCCCGCAGGTCGGCGTCGATACCACAGCACCTGCCTCGACAAAGGTCCTCAGATATCCCTTCTCCATTGCCTCCAGATAAATCTGCTGCGTTGCGGGGATGATAATGACCCGCAGCCCTTTCCGTACTTTCTTTCCTTCAAGGATTTTGGCAGCGATCTCCAGATCCGAAATCCGGCCATTCGTACAGGATCCGATGACCACCTGGTCAATCTCGATCTCCTTTGCTTCCTCGACAGGTTTTGTATTCTCCGGCAGATGCGGGAAAGATACCGTGGGACGAAGCTTCGAAAGGTCGATCGTGATCTCTGCTGTATACTCCGCATCCGGATCCGCCTCATAAACCTTCGGTTCCCTGCCGGAATGCTCTTTGATATATGCAAGCGCCTTGTCATCGACCGGGAAAATCCCATTCTTGCCCCCTGCCTCGATTGCCATATTCGCGATGGTGAAACGGTCATCCATCGAAAGATAAGACACGCCTTCTCCCACGAATTCCATGGACTGGTACAATGCGCCATCCACGCCGATCTGACCGATAATATACAGGATAATGTCCTTCCCGCTGATAAACGGCGCAGGTTTTCCAATCAGGTTGAACTTCATTGCGGAAGGTACTTTGAACCATGCCTTGCCGGTCGCCATACCCGCCGCCATATCTGTGGAGCCGACACCCGTTGAGAAGGCACCAAGCGCCCCATAAGTACAGGTATGGGAATCCGCGCCAATAACCGCATCCCCGGCCACCACGAGGCCCTTCTCCGGCAAGAGCGCATGCTCAATTCCCATTTCCCCTACGTCATAGAAATTCGAAATACAGTGCTTGCAGGCAAATTCCCGGACTTCTTTGACATGCTCCGCAGATTTGATATCTTTATTCGGCACAAAATGATCCATGACCAGGGCAATCTTATCCTGATGGAACACGCCCTCGGTCTTCATCTTCTCCATTTCATGGATCGCCACCGGAGAAGTAATGTCATTCCCCAGCACCAGATCCAGATCCGCCTCAATCAGCTGGCCTGCCGAAACCTCCGGCAATCCCGCATGGGCGGCAAGGATTTTTTGCGTCATCGTCATTCCCATAATCTATCTCCTATTTAATAATCAGGCACCCAGCCACATATGAAACAAGCGCCCCTGCATCATTCAAGGGCGCTTTTCCCAAGGCAATGCCTTAGTTATTGATCAATTTGCTGTCCTCATTATTCCAGCTGTAAAGCTTGCGGATCTCCTCGCCCACCTTCTCAGCCGGATGCTCGCTGGCAAGCTTGCGCAGTGCCTTGAAATGCACCTGGCGTCCTGCAGTGCTCATATCGGTCAGGAAGTCTTTCGCAAACGTCCCATCCTGGATATCGGAAAGCACCTTCTTCATCGCCTTCTTCGTATCCTCGGTGATGATCTTCGGGCCTGTCACATAATCCCCATACTCCGCCGTGTTCGAAATGGAATAACGCATCCCTGCGAAACCGGACTGATAAATCAGGTCCACGATCAGCTTCATCTCATGGATGCACTCAAAGTACGCATTCCTCGGATCATAGCCAGCCTCTGTCAGCGTTTCAAACCCTGCCTGCATCAGTGCACAGACACCGCCGCAAAGTACTGCCTGCTCGCCGAAAAGGTCTGTCTCTGTCTCGGTCCGGTAGGTTGTCTCCAGAAGCCCGGCACGCGCACCGCCGATCCCAAGGCCGTATGCCTTCGCGATCTCCCATGCCTTGCCGCTGGCATCCTGCTCCACTGCGATCAGGCAGGGCGTCCCCTTGCCCTCCAGATACTCGCTGCGGACTGTATGCCCCGGTGCCTTGGGTGCGATCATCGCCACGTCCACGTTTTTCGGCGGAACAATGCAGCCGAAATGGATGTTGAAGCCGTGCGCAAACATCAGCATATTGCCCTCTTCGAGGTTTGGCTCAATATCCTTCTTGTACATATCAGCCTGAAGCTCATCATTGATCAGGATCATGATGATGTCTGCCTGCTTTGCTGCCTCTGCCGCAGTAAAGACCTGCAGCCCCTGATCCTCTGCTTTTTTCCAGGATTTGCTGCCTTCATAGAGACCCACGATCACATCACAGCCGGACTCCTTGAGGTTCAGTGCATGTGCATGGCCCTGGCTTCCGTAGCCGATGATGGCGATCTTCTTCCCATTCAGGTAAGAAAGGTCGCAGTCTTCCTGATAAAAAATACTTGCTT
>CADBTO010000080.1 GCA_902797565.1 uncultured Lachnospiraceae bacterium | reverse complement strand
TCCGTTTCCGTCCCGCCGTCTTTCGTCACAACCAGACCCGCCGGTGTCTCCTTGCCCATGCGCTCATAGAATTCTATCTTTCCATTTTGCACGATACTCGTTGCGCAGTCAAAGTTGAATGGAAATTCTTCGTCTGTTGGCATTGTAAATGTCAACGGGTTCGTTCCCATCATCGGCTCAATTCCCCAAGTCGGCGCAACGGAAGGCCGGGCATTCGTGCCGCTGATTCCGATCATCCCCGCCTTCTCCGCCATTGTTGTCCAATATCCCGCGATCCCGTAATGCGTGGAATTGTAGATTGCGCCGCCTGCCATACCGTACTGTTTCGCCTTTTCAATCAGTTTCTCCATCATCCTGTAGCTTGCAACCATTCCCAAGCCATTGTTCGCATCCATGACACAAGTGGTTGGGGTGTCCTTCACGATGTCGATCTTTGTTTCCGGGAGCAGGGTTCCGTTCTCAATCCGATCCAGATAGATTGGCTTGAAACGGTTGCAGCCGTGGCTTTCGATCCCGCGCCGGTCGGATTCCAGCAACACGTCCGCGCAGATTGCCGCATCCTCCTCCGGAACGCCGTATTCCTTGAATACGTCGATCATAAAATTGTTCATCATCTCCCAGGGTACATAAGGTCTGCTTTCCATATTTAAGAACTCCTTTCCTCTCTCTATTTCACCTTCACTGCCCTCGCAAAGGACCACTTGCTATAATAAGTCTTCCCGCCAATCGTTTTATAGGCACGGACTTTCAGCGTATATTTTTTTCCACGGACAAGGCCGGAAATCGTGACGGATGTCCCGGACACCTTTTTCGTCCTCGTCCTTCCGCCTGTCTTATAGTAAATTTCATATTTCACGCCGCTGATGCCTGCCTTTTTGAATTTGACTGTGATCTTCTTTTTTCCAGCCGTCACCTTACTCCATTTCACCGTGACCCACTTCAATGCCTCCGCCTGCAAGGTTTCCAAATCCGATCCCGTCTCTTCCTCCGGCACATCTATTCCTGTTCCGGTCGAATCTGTGTTTCCACCGGTATTGCCGCCGGCACTACCGCCAGTTGGATCATTCTGTCCGCTCGTCGCCCCCGAATCCGTCCCTGTCTGTCCCGTTGTGTTCCCGCTACCCTGCCTCTGCGAATCCGTAGTGCTGCTGTCTGTTTTCGTGCCATCTGACTGCGTTCCGCCCGTCTTTGTGCCATCTGTTTTTGTGCCATCTGACTGGCTTCCGCCCGGCTTCGTGCCATCTGTTTTTGTGCTGTCTGACTGGCTTCCGCCCGACTTCGTTCCGTCTGTTTTTGTTCCATCGGACTGGCTCCCGCCCGACTTCGTTCCATCTGTCTTTGTGCTGTCTAACTGGCTCCCGCCCGACTTCGTTCCATCTGCTTGCGTGCCATCCGTCTTTGATTCCCCTGTCTTTGTATCCTCTTTTGGATTACCAATTGTCAAGTCAAATTCCTGTGCCGCACCCTGGTTCCACTTTGGCGCGACGGTAATCCGGACTTTTCCTTCCTTTTTGATCGTAAATGCTCCCATCTGCTGCGCATCATCTGCCTTCGTCACCTGATACGATAAGACAGTCGGATCTGAAACCTTGATCTCCAATTCCTTGTTCACATCTGTTTCCGGTGTTTTGATCCAGATATAAAAGCTGCTTCCTGCACGAAGCGATTGCGAATCGAGGGTTTTCAAAGCGGTGGAATAGCTGCCCATTTCAGACTTTCCCCAATACACGGTGAACTTGCTCATAACCGGAAGCGTTGAAGAAGCTCCGCAAACGGTACAGGATGTCACCGCGGTTCCATTTTCCCCATTCTTCACTTCATAGATATGCCCGCCCTGCGTATGCTTTACCGTACATTGCGAGAGATCCGTCAACGAAATCGTATAAAAATCCAGCGTGATTCCATCTACTGTATACCACGCAACCTGTCCATTTGCAGCAACCGGTTTACAGTCTGAAAGATTTCCTTCGTGGCTGCAGATCTGCCCGGCATTTCCCTGCGCGTCGACTTCTGTCCAATAAACCTTGTTTTCCCGATCCCAAAGCAGCAAAAACTTTTCATCAGAAAGCTTTACAAGCTGCGGTGTACTGGCAGATGCCTCCCCCTCAGAATAATTCGTGATCCAATGTATCGAAGGCTGCTTGCTCAGATCCTCACTTTGTGATACAACAAAAATATTCTTTGTTTTTGCATTGATCCCACCGCCGCTTCCTGCCGCAAGATATCCGCTCCGGGACAATTCAAATCCACCGGCAGTATATCCCGTTTGATTATTGCCGATCTGGCCGTCAAACTCCACCACATTTTTTGCTTCAAACCGATTGAACCCCTGATACCCGCCTGTCAGCTTTCCCTCAGACAGCGGCTCTGACGACCTGCAAATCACCAGGCCGCGCGGGTATGCGTCTCCATGATCGAGCGTAACCACACGTCCGGATCCATCAAACTGGACAAACTGATTAAAAGAATGTGAAACATATCCAGCAGAAGTATTCGCAACATTCGTCACAGCATCTGCAACGTCCATCCGGTCTGTATCCACCAGAATCAACACACTCGCCTGATGGTTCAATCCATCGGAACTCGTGTACATCTTGTGGCAGGTACGAATTGCCAGTGTATTTCCCTGCATTGCCATCCGACAGCATCCTGCATCAAACGGAACCGTTGTATTCGCACCATAGACACTGGCACTCCCCAGCTCTTTCCAATTCCTGTCATACTTTGTAATCCGGTATACTTCCGCTGTCTCGCGCTCCTCTTTGTTCTCCTGGCCCGTCACAATATAATACGCATCTCCTGCGTCATAGAACCCGCCCCAAAGCGGCAACTGCGCGCCAAGATCCTTTTTTTCTGAAATATGGAAATTCGTGTCATAATACGACACCCGGATTTTTCCTTTTCCACCGTTTTCCATATAACGCACGGACATATATCCCTGTCCTGTTATTGTCAGAAACGATGTCATCGGCGCAGACCAGTTCCAGGAATAATTCTGCGCATCGACATTCTTTCCCCCGTCATCATCCGACGCCGCTTCTGCAACCTCTGTCTGCAGCACCTGTCCAAAGAACCCGTTCGCCGGGACAGCGAAATTGGACAATACCAACCCTGCTGCCATCATCATCAATGCCAGCCTCTTTCGATTTTTCATGCTTCAAAACTCCTATTCAATTCTTGCTTTGCTTTCCGCACCACCAGTACCCGGTACACAGCCCATCCCAATACCGAAGCCACAACAAACGCCGCTGGATCTGCGCCGACTGCCAGTGCAAAACTTCCGATCCGGATCGAAATCAGGGAGCAAATGACCCGCGCAGCAAGCTCGGACATGCCCATAACCATCGCCTGCAAACTGTATCCGCATCCCTGGATGCAATTCCGGTAGATCATAATCGCACCCAGAAACGTATAGAATGGTGCGATCAAATGATGCGTCAGCTGCGCCGAAGGCAAAAACTCTGCAATCGACGACCCGCTGTCAAAGAACAGCTTCACCAGATCTACCAGGAACAATTCCCCGATTCCCATCGTCGCCAGAGAATAAACCAGGTTCACAAGCATCGCAGACCGTGTGCCCTTGACAATCCGTCCATATTTCCCTGCACCAAAATTCTGACCACAATAGCTCGCCATTGTCTGTCCCAGCGCCATCTGTCCCTGGTTCATCAGCATTATTACTTTGTATGAAGCGGTATATCCCGTCAGCGGAACAGTTCCATAGACATTGACAGCTGCCTGCTGAATCACTGTGCCAGAAGCAGTAATTCCTGTTTCCAGACTCATGGGAATCCCGATATAAAGCTGTTTTTTTGCGCATGCGGGAACGATCTTCCAATCCGAAAGCCCCGGTCTGAGCACGTCTACCTTCGCATAGATATAGATCGCACAAAGCACCGCCGATACACCCTGTGAAACCACGGTTGCAAGTGCCGCACCTGCCACGCCCATGTGAAAAGCGATAATCAGCAGAAGATCCAGACCGATATTCAGGAGCGCCGACAGGATCAAAAAGAACAATGGTATGGTGCTATTCCCAATCGCTCGCAAATATGCCGAAAACAAATTATAAAAGATGATTGCAATGGTTCCGCCACAGAGGATCCGGATATAGGATAACGCTGAATCATAAATATCCGCCGGCGTATTCATCGCTGTCAGCAGGGCGGGCAGAACTGCCAGACTGAGAATCGTCATCAGAATTCCAAACAGCAGGCCCATGATCGTCCCATTTGTCACGGACACCTTGACGCCCGCTTCGTCCTCTGCACCATAATACTGGCTGGTCACGACTGAAAAACCTGTCGTCATT
>CADBTO010000079.1 GCA_902797565.1 uncultured Lachnospiraceae bacterium | reverse complement strand
GCACCCCGCGCGGCGAGCAGGCGGAATTGCATCCCCCTGCTCGATTATGACGAGCTGCGCAGTGAAAAAAGGAGGTTTACAATGGAGAAGGAGCAATGGAATCAGGTATTGGATGCGCCGTTCGTGCAGGGGTTTGTCCGTATGACAAAGGACGGCTTCGACCAGGGATGGCATGAACGCAATGGCGGGAACCTTTCATACCGGATGAAACCGGAAGAAGTGGAATGTGTCCGGGAGCATTTTGCAGCGCAGGACTGGAAGTCGATTGGCGTGTCTGTCCCGGCACTTGCCAACGAGTATTTCCTGATGACAGGTTCCGGGAAGTATTTTCGGAATGTCGTCCTCGATCCGGAGGCGAACATCTGTATCATCGAAGTGGACGGTTCCGGAGAAGCCTGCCGGATTCTCTGGGGGATGAAAGACGGCGGGCGTCCAACATCGGAGCTGCCTTCCCATCTGATGAACCTGGAAGTCAAAAAGAAGATCGATGAAAATTATCGCGTGGTTTATCATGCGCATACGCCGAACATCACGGCGCTGACCTTCGTGCTGCCGCTTTCAGATGAAGTCTTCACGCGGGAACTCTGGGAAATGGTGACCGAGTGTTCGGTGGTGTTTCCGGCAGGCGTGGGCGTGGTTCCTTTGATGGTGCCGGGCAGCATGGAGCTTGCAGTGGAGACAAGCAAGCGGATGCAAGTATATGATCTTGCAATCTGGGCGCATCATGGCATTTTTGCAGCAGGATTTGATTTTGATTCAACGTTCGGCCTGGTGCACACGGCAGAGAAGGCTGCAGAAATCCTCGTAAAAGTCCTTTCGATGGCACCGGGGAAACGGCAGACCATCCAGCCGGAGGAACTCCGCATGCTGGCAAACGATTTTTCGATCGAACTTCCGGAGCGTTTCCTGTACCGGAAACATTGGTAGGTTTGGCCAGGATTTAATAAATTTTTATACGATGGGGAACAGCCTCGTATATACCAGGTTCATCAGCGGGATCGTCAGGACGCAGAGGAACATGCCGATCGTGTTGTATGTGGTTGCGTCGACCGGATGTTCGTCATAGAGCACGGAAAGCTGGGATACGGTGGAGGCTGGCGGTGCGAACAGTCCCATGAAGATCGCCTGCATGACCGGGACAAAGGCGCGGTGCCTTGCGAGGATGCCGGTGGCAAAAAGCAGCAGCATGGCGATCATAGGGAAGAAGACCAGCCGTCCCAGTACGATCAGATATGCGCGTTTCCTGCTGAGGATTTCACCGAGACGGCTTTCTGCAATGACCATGCCCACGACGATCATGGACAGGGGCGCAACGGCACCGGACAGGGCGGAAATCGTGGTTTCGATTGTATCCGGCAGCTGGATGCGGGCCAGGAGCAGGATTAGTCCGATAAAAAGTGATATCAGATTTGAATTTTTAATCAGCTTTTTCACATTGATGCCGTTTGTGCCGCTGATGACGGATTCCCCATGTGTCCAGATAAAGAGATTGAAGGGAATCTGCAGGGCGCTGACATAAAACACCATCTCTTCGCCCAGAACCATGGAAACCACCGGAAGGGTCAGGTTTCCGGCGTTGGAATAGACCAGGGTGGTCTGGTCCACCGGGGACAGATGCAGCGGTTTTTTCAGCAGGAAAGACAGGGCGATCCAAAGGATGAAGATGCAGATGGAGACAGCTGCGCCAAACAGGAATCCCCAGAGGCGTTCCGGGGTCAGGTCGATGCGGAAGGCATGGATGATCAGGGCAGGCTGCAGGACATAGACGACCAGCGCAGAGAGTGCCTTACTGTCTTGTGGTGTTATGATGCGAAGCTTTACTGCAAGAAAGCCCAGCAGTACCATCAGCAGCATGGAAGTCAGCTTGCTTGCAAGAGCCATAGAAGTGGCCATAGTTCCTCCTTTCCGGATAAATCAAATAGTTTGGGCTTTCGGATTCTTTGGAATTTCAGAACCATGCAGGTTCCGTGCATCACGGAAAAAGCCCGTTTTGCACTGCTGATTATATGCAAACACTCTGCGGGTTGCAAGCGGATTTCCAGCATCTGTATGATCAAAAAACAAAAAGCTTTTTTTTCATTTTTCTTTTGCCTTTGGCGGGAAAAAACGTTATAATAAGAAATATGTTTTGTGATATGAGAGATGCGCCAGCCGGAAGGCAGACTGTTTGGATTGCATGCAGCGGCTGGTGATACTAGGGGAGGGCATCCGGATGCTGGGGAAACTGTATGATAGATATGAGGAAACAACGGTCTATCTGGAAAAAAACAAGGATGCAGTCAGGACGTTTAATTATTTGCAGCTTAAAAATCTGTGCAGGGCTTATGCGCATTTGTGCGGGTCTGTTTTATTTCTCAGTTTTTTGTTTGAAAGGCATTTCCAGCTCCGCAGCTGGATGCTGATTGAGCTGGGTTTTGCCTGGGGGCTTTTCTACCTGTTCAAACATGCGGAAGACTGGTTTCAGAAATCACACGCCAGGGTGCGGTGTGCCTGCTTGGGTGTGCATGCCTTATTGGTATTTGTATCGATCCTGCAGCATGGAATGTTTTTTTTCAGGGACAATATGTCATTTTTATTTCTTGCCTTAAATATCTTCCTGTCTGCGTCCTATGTGGATGATATGATTGTGGTGGCAGTCTACAGGTTTGTGGTGGCGCAGGTGTATCTTGTGGTGGAGATTATCTTGCGGGGGCTGGAGCAGACCGGGTGGGATTTTGTAATTATCATCGTTTCATTTGTTCTGAGTATTTATGTAAGCTGGATGCTGCTGGGCGTCCGGACAGAGCAGAGCCAGGAGACAAGCATGTTCAAGGACAAGGGCAGCAGAGATCTTCTGACCGGCCTGTATAACAAGCTGACATTCGAAGAGATGGCAAAAAATTATATCAACAATCGAAATAATGGAGAGCCATGCGCATTTTTAATCATTGATTTTGATAATTTCAAATCTGTGAATGATAATTACGGGCATCTTGTGGGAGACCAGATCCTGAAGAAATTTGGGGAGATTCTTTCAAAGAATTTCCGGATTAAGGACCATATCGGACGGGTGGGCGGGGATGAGTTCATGGTTGTTATGACGGATGACATTTCAGATGAATATGTCCGGGAACGCTGTGAGATCATCCAGCATGAACTGAATGTTGCCCGGATTGGGCAGGCGGGCGGTTTTTCCTGCAGTATCGGCGTTGCTTATGACAACCTTGGGTTTACGTTTGAACAGCTGTATATGCTTGCGGATGACGCCTTGTATGAAGCGAAGGCGCGCGGGAAGAAGCAGTATGTGAAGTGGGATTCCAAGGAGATCCATATTCCGGAGAAGAAGATCATCTTCCTGGCTTCGGCGGATGGTCGTTATATGACAGAGATACAGAAGGCATGCGGAGACCGTTATATCTATATGCAGGAAAGACATGGTACCGAAGCGCTAAACGGGATCAGCCTGTACCAGAAATATATTGATACGGTATTCTTTGATTATGACGGGCTGGATATGGATTCCGCGATTCTGCATAAATATATCAATTCCCGTCCCATTTTCGCAAAAGTTCCGGTGCACGATGTAAAAGCGGAGTTCTCCTGAGGCGTGGGCATGGAATGGCGGCCGGCTTTTGATGCGGCGGGGTGCGCGTGATGATGACGATGGAAAGTGGCTACAGACAGGTAGCCACTTTTTGCGATGGGGATGACGCTGGGGGAGATGGTTGGAGGAGATGGTTGTATGAGACGAAGTGGCCTGGCGATGATGCTTGCGGGGGTAATGGCGGCGGCGGCGCTGGCAGGATGCGGGGGCAGCTCCCTGCAGCGCGGCGGGGGAGCCAGCACCCCGGAGGACAGCGGGCAAATCGAAGGCTCCAGTGCGTTTGACGGCCAGGACAAGACCCTGACCGTGGCTGCCTGGGACGCGAACTTCAATATCCCGGCACTGGAAGCTGCGGAGGCAGATTATCAGAAGAATGTGGATCCGGATTTCAGGCTGGTGATCCAGGAGAAGCAGGAATCGACCGAGATCGAGCAGGCGGTGGAACTGGCGGGGGCTTCCGGGGACTGTTCCCAGCTGCCGGATATCGTGCTGTTCCAGGATCATCATTTCCACAGGTACAAGTCGGATTATCCGGAAGTTTGGACAGATATCAATGACATAGACATTGACTGGAGCGTTTTTCCTGAGGAAAAACAGAGTTATTCTATGCGCGATGGCAGGCATTATGGTGTACCGCTGGACAACGGTACCGTGGTTGCGGCTTATCGGACAGACATCCTTGCGGAAGCCGGGTATACCGTCGCTGACCTGACCGGGGCCACCTGGGACAAGTTTATCGAGGTTGGGGAAAAAGTGTATGAGAAAACGGGGAAGTACCTGGTTTCTGAGCCTGCGGACGGGAACGACCTCCCGTATATGATGCTCCAGGCAGAGGGCGTCAGCCAGTTCAGGGATGGAAAGCCGGATCTTGTGGACAACAGTACGGTGGTTCGGGTGTACGAGACCCTGCTGGAGATGGTTGATAAAAAGGTCTTGTATCTGCCGAATGACTGGACGGGATATACCAAGGAGTCCATAGAAGGCGATATGGTTGC
>CADBTO010000078.1 GCA_902797565.1 uncultured Lachnospiraceae bacterium | reverse complement strand
CTTCTGATACTGCACACTCTTTACAACATAATCCCGCGCAACGGAACTGGGAGACACAATCTCGATTACCAGCTCCGGCCCGCCATGCACCCCGTCCTTTTTCAACTTTTCTTTATCGCAGACCACCACAACGTCAGGCTCCAGATAATTATAGCCATCATCCTTCAGGAATACGGCAAACGGTGCCGGATAGACTTCGCAGTCTCCGCCTTTTTCCCTAATGTACAAATTCAATTCTGTCGTAAGCATAGAAACAAGGTATTGATGCACCCTGCTTGGTGCAGCCATCTCATACCAATGACCGTCTATCAACTCTGCATGCCTTCCCTCCGGCAGCGCATAAATTTCCTCTACCCTGTGCAGCCTGCCCCGAACAACCCGCAAATCCCACGCATCCTGTTTTTGTGCCAGCATCATCATACCTCCCTATTACTGCAAATAACTGTGTTATACTGCCAGGTTTCTATGACTGCTCACACTTCGCAATCCCCATTACCAGGCTTTGATTCATAATGCAATCGATACACAAGCACATGGCTTAGAAGCGTTTCCGGCACAGTCCAAAGCTCCCCGGCCAGCTGCCGGATATGGGGCGACAGAAGATGGGCAAATTCCTGTTCAAATTCCTGCCGTTCTTCTTCCGTATACAACATAAACTCCCGGAACCCGGACAGCCTTGCACCCAGCTTCCGAAATAAAGCCTGGGACGCAAGGTTGTCTGAATCAATCGCAGCAATATAATCACAGATCCCAAGCTCTGCCACCCGATCCAGATACAGGCGCATCGCACGGGTTCCATAACCCTGATGCCGGTACGCAGATAACAATTCAATAGAAAGTTCCGGAATCTCCAAAAACTTCCCCTCGATACCGCAGTATCCGATTATTGTCCCGTCTCCACACAGACGGATTGTGCAGTACAGATCCCGATCCCGCTCGATCTGCGCCTCCCATGTTGCGCGCAGGATTGTTTCGTCTGCATCCGGATCCACCTCCAGCTGCAGCTGCTGAAACATCGGATAATCCTCTGCGCACTCTCGTTTCAAATAGATTCCATCTTCCCGTCCCTGTTCTTCTGATAATACACCCGCTCCATCGAAAAGCAGGGAAATGTCCAGTGCTTCCTCCCGCTCGTCTTTCTCCATGAGATCCTGTTCAAACCGCCTGAAACTCTCTTCCATCCGTTCCTGAATCCTGCGGTATGCCTCACTTTCCGTATCACCCTTTTCCAGGCATTCCTTTAACTGTTCCAATTCTTTCAAACGCTGTTGATCCAGAAAAACGCGTCTTGCCTTTTTCAAAGTCATAACAGATTCCATACACCGCCCGCTCCAATCATAACGATTCCAATACTCTCTAACAAAATAAAAAGCGGTACCAGAAGCCGGAACTTCCATTTTTTTGTCTTGTGATGGAAGTACAGCATTCCCAAACCCGCGCCATATGCCCCGCCCACTGCAGCAGCCAGCAGCAGGGTACGTTCCGGAATCCGGTATTCCCTGATCCTGGCCCTCCGCTTGTCCACTCCATACATTACGAATGTGATCCCATTGACAAGCAATAGATATCCAATCAAATAGACAGCCATTATACCAGCATCTCCTCCATCCGGACAGAAAAGCCATCGAGCACCGATGATACCACTTCCTCATCAAATCGATACCCCGTCACGACACCACGCGCTGCCGCAGCCTGCCCCGGTGCTGCTCCTGCCTGCCCCGCTTTCCTACAATCTATTATATCCACTGCCTGTTCCTCCGGCATACCATCTGTTTCCACCGCCTGTTCCTCTGGCCCGCCATCTGCTGCTTCCTGTTCTTCATCAGAATCCGCCGGAATATTCAAATCAAAACAATACTGATTGACAATCTTCAGGTGGTGATCGATAATCCAATATTCCCGAACGCCAGTTTCCTGATACATCTTCAGTTTTTCAAGATAATCCCGGTCCGCTGTCGATGGAGAAACAATCTCTACCACAAGATCCGGCGCACCGTGCACACCATCTTCTTTGATTATTTCCCGATTCTCTTCACAGACCACCAGGATATCCGGCTCCAGATAATTCTTTTGATCCTCTTTCAAATACACTGCATATGGTGCCGGAAAAACCCTGCATTCTTTCCCTTTTCCCCTGATAAACAAATTCAATTCTGTTGTCAACATCGACACAATTTGCTGATGCGTCGTAGACGGTGCCGCCATATCATACCATCTGCCATTGATCAGTTCTGCACGCTTCCCTTCCGGAAGGGCCAGGATTTCATCCACGGTATGAAGCCGACGGGATTGCTTCTCCCGATATCCCGCAGCCTTTCCCCCGGTTATCACACGCATACTCACTTCATATTCTTCTTCTTTCTGTGCCAGCATATAATTCTCCTTTCCGGATTATTCGCATATCCGTTCCGGACTCTGCATTCTGCAGTAT
>CADBTO010000077.1 GCA_902797565.1 uncultured Lachnospiraceae bacterium | reverse complement strand
GAGAGGGTGGGATTCGAACCCACGCGCCCTTGCGGACAAACGGTTTTCAAGACCGCCTCGTTATGACCACTTCGATACCTCTCCACTTTTCATCGCTTATACGTTTCTCAAGATCTCTCTGAGATATTTCGTACCCGCGTGACTTTGCATATACTATCACTTTATTTTTCGGCTGTCAAGCATTTTTTCAAAAATATTTCAACAATTTCCGGATCCTCCGGGGTCGTTACCTTAATATTCTCGTAGTACGCCGGAACCAGCCGCACTTTTGCCCCGCCATATGCCTCTACGAGAGACGCATCGTCCGTCAGTTTCCTGCGCTCCGGCTCCGGTGTCTGCCAGTACCGCTGGTATGCCTGCACCAAAAGTTCCCGTGAAAACGCCTGCGGCGTCTGTACGCTCCACAGCCGCTCCCGGTCGGGTGTTGCAGATACAAAGCCCTCCGCATCCGCCTCTTTGATCGTATCCTTGACAGGAACTGCTGCGACCGCCGCTCCATACTGCACCGCTGCCTCCTGAAGTTTTTCAACCAATTGGCAGGTCAGCACCGGACGCGCGCCGTCATGGACCAGAACCACCTCGCCTGTCGTTTCCAGAAGCCCCCGATACACAGACTCTGTCCGCGTTGCACCGCCTATGGCAATCCCTGAAATCTTCGAAAAACCATATTTCTCTGCAATCTCTTCCCGGCAATACGCTGTATAGGGTTCCGAGGTCACCAGTACAATCTCCGAAACACCAGATTCCTGGAATGCTCGAAGTGAATATGCCAGCATGGGCTGCCCCAGCAGCTCCATAAACTGCTTGGGCAGCCCATTCCCTTTCCCCATTCGGCTTCCGCTTCCCGCCGCCAGGACAATGGCACTGGAAAACAACCCCCGGCCCGGCGAGGCCATCTGCTTCGTATCCATTTATCTTGCCTCTCCTAACTTCAACGACGGATAGGCATTCAGCGCCCAGTCATCCTGCCTGCCCCGCAGCAGGTCATAATACCCGGCGCAGCCAATCATTGCCGCGTTATCCGTACACAAGATGGGGGGCGGCGAAAAAAACGCAATCCCGCGCTTCCTGCACGCTTCCTCCATTGCAGTGCGGAATGCCCCGTTCGAGGCCACACCGCCCGCAATCGCCATCTTTTCCTCATGATATGTTTCCGCCCCAAGCATCGCATGGCTTACAAGGGCATCCACCACTGCCGCCTGGAACGAAGCCGCGATATCTGCCTCACGGAAAGGGATCCCTTTCATCCTGCAGCCGTTGATATAGTTGAGTACAGCGGATTTCAGCCCGCTGAAACTGAAATCATAGGCATTGCCATCCACTTTCGCCCGGGGAAACGCGATCGCCTCCGGATCGCCTTCTTTTGCCTTCTCCTCAACCTTCGGACCGCCCGGATAACCCAGGCCAATCGCGCGCGCCACTTTATCAAATGCCTCTCCCGCCGCATCATCCACCGTTTTTCCCAGGATCTCATAAACCCCGTAATCCACCACACGCACCAGATGCGTATGTCCACCGGATACCACCAGGCAGAGGAACGGAGGCTCCAGCTCCGGATTGGCAATATAATTGGCACATATATGCCCTTCGATATGGTGCACGCCCACAAGGGGCTTCTTTGCCGCCCAGCAAAGCGCCTTTGCTTCCGCCACGCCAACGAGTAATGCCCCGACCAGCCCCGGCCCGCAGGTCACCGCGACAGCATCCATTTCATCAAGTGCTGTGCCGGCCTGCGCAAGTGCCTCCCGGATGACCTGGTTAATCCGCTCTGTATGCTTTCTGGACGCAATCTCCGGCACAACGCCGCCATACAGGGTATGGATCGGGATCTGCGTGGAAATCACATTGCTCAGGACTGTTCTTCCGTCCTGCACGATGGCCGCTGCCGTTTCATCACAGGAGCTTTCAATTGCAAGAATTTTTCGTGCAAGTATTTTTCGCCCTTGCGTATTCTGTTCATCTTTTCTTCGTGCCGGAACTTCCTGCCCGAAAGAACCCTGCCTAGACACCTTCCATCAATCTCCTTCCCTGATCAGGCCGCCCGCATCCAGCGCACCTGCTGCTTCCAGGACATTGCCATTCTCATCCGCAAGCTGGAACGCAAGGATTTTGTACCTGCCCTTCCGGTCCTTGCGGAGTGCATACATCTGGTACGTTTTTTCGTAATCATTCCCGTCACGCAGGAAATAATAACTGAGCACATAGGCAACACGCTTGCCATTCACCTGTTTTTCCTTGATCTTTTTTGTATCTGCAACCTTGTATTCGATGATTTTCCTGCCCTTCTCCTTGTAATCACCAATCGAATACTTCACGCTCTGGATGTAGTCGTCCCTGGGATTTTCTTCTTTCAGCTCCTGATCCATCAAAGACAATGCCTGGTCACAAAGCTGGTCTACCTGGCGGCTCGAAGGTTCACCAGAGTAATAGAGTGTCAGGATACGATTGTACCACTTCATCACTTCTCTGGGAGTGGCAGGATAATTGTTCTGGAAATCCGCTGACAAAACGCGTTCCAACTCACTCTGTTCCGCCACTTTTGCTTCCTCTGTCGCCCTGGTTGGCGCCATTCTGGTCAGATAAAAAAAATACCCTACAACCAGAACCGCAAAAATAAGCGCCAGCACAACTGCCCGAATCACACGTGTCATAGCTTAGACTCCTATTCCTTAAAGTCGATCGTCAGCTTCTTTCCGTCCTTTCCCAGCTTCGCCCGCGGGAAAATTTCCTTCACTTTCCACATATACGGACGTCCATCCGGCATGGATGGCGAAAAATGCGTCAGCCACATCTCCTCCGGCTGCGCCTCTTTTGCCAGCTGAGCCGCTTCAAAGAACGTCATATGCTTGTATTGCTTCGCTTTTGCCGCCTTATCCGGCTCTCCATACATCCCTTCGCAGATGAACAGGTCCCCCCCCTTTGCCGCCTCCGCAATGATCGGAACCGGACGCGTATCTGTGCAGTAAGTCACCTTGATTCCGCGCCGCTGCTCCCCCATGACCTGATCCGGCGTATAACGCTTCCCGTCATACTCCACCTCCTGCCCCTTCTGCAGAAGGCTCCAGTACTGGACCGGAAGCCCCAGCGCCTTTGCCGCCTCTGCATGGAATTTTCCCGCCCGTGGAATCGACAGGGAATAACCATAACACTGCACATTATGTCTCACTGGAAACGCATGGATCTGGTATCCATTCAGCGCAAAATGCTCCTGCCCGCCGCCCAGCTCTTTGTATATCACCTGGAACGGCAGCTCCGGACAAATGACCCGAAGGGAATCCACCACGTTCTTCAGCCCTCTCGGCCCGACCATCGTCAGCGGCTTCGTCCGTTCCCCGTTTGCCATATCCAGCAAAAGTCCCGGAAGCCCGCTGATATGATCCGCATGATAGTGGGTGAACAGCATCGTATCTATCTTGTGGGGGCTAAGCGCCGCCCGTTTCATCGCCACCTGCGTCCCTTCTCCGCAGTCGATCAGGAGGTCACTCCCTCCGGACCTCGCCATCATGGATGTCAGATGGCGTTTGGGCAAAGGCATCATCCCGCCCGTCCCCAGCAAACATATATCCAGCATAACCAAACCTCCGCCGCACCCCATCAGAAACCTGACAGACCAGAAGATCCGCGTCTTCTTTCGGATTTTCGTAAAAATTCCGCCGGGTTCCCGCCTTCAAAAAACCGTTTTTTTCGTATAATCTATGCGCCGGTACATTCGAGGCGCGGACTTCCAGGAAAATCCGGCTGACCCCCCGCCGGTCTGCCTCCGTAAAAAGGCTCTGCAGCAGGGCATCGGCAATCCCTTTTCTTCGATTTTCCGGAGAAACGGCAATAGACGGAATCTCCCCTTCATCCGCCGCAAAATAAAACACCACATATCCCAGTGGCTTTCCTTCCCGCTCCGCCACCAGCACCAATCCCTGCGCTTGCCCCATCGTATCCCGGAAATCCCGCTGGCTCCAGGAATCGGACAGTGACGCACTGGAAATCCGCGCCAAATCAGGTGCATCTGCAGGCTGTGCCTGCCGCACGGAAATCATTCCTTCCGCAGTTTCCAAACCACGCCTTCCTTTCCCGGTATTGGCAAGGCTCCCGGCCAGACCGCGCCGGGATGCATTCTGCCATCCTGCGCCGTACTTCAATTCTCTTTCACAGGGTTTTCTTTTTCAGCATTTTCCCGTTCGCGGAGTTCCCGCTCCGCCTGGGACAGCCGCAGATAGATCGGTGCAAATGCTGCCGCCTCAACGGCATGGCCCTTTGCGAAATAATCCGCCCCGAGAGCTGCCACAGATGCCCCGCGCTGCCGGTTCTGGTGTGCCGGCGCAAACGCACAGGGTATATGCAGATTCGCTTCCAGAAAACTCCGATAAACCGGAACGCCATCCCCCAAAAAGACGACCCCCTGCCCATCCGCGCCTTCTCTGGAACACAGGCTGTCCAAGATGCCTGCCTGCTCTTCGATGGAACAGACACACTGCGCCTGTTCTTCCAGCATCTCCCCATTCCGGAACCGATAGATTCCGGTATAGACCTGCTGTCTGCGGGCATCCAGAAGCGGACACACCAGTCCGCCGCAGCCCCAAAGGTTGTATGCAAGGGCATCAACCGTCGGCACAGGCACAACCGGAAGGTCCAGCGCAAGTCCCAGCCCCTTCGCCGTTGCCGCACCAATCCGCAGCCCGGTAAAGGATCCCGGTCCCGCCGCCACGGCAATTGCGTCCAGTTTCCCCTCCTCTGTCCCAAAATCCAGCCCCAGCATCCCACACAGTGCATCCAGCATCGGAAGCAGCGTGGTACTATGGGTTTTTTTGAAATTTGTCGTATATTCCCCGATAATGATGCCATCCTGCCAGACTGCACACGATGCCACCAGACCGGAGCTATCCAATCCCAGTACTCTCATACGATCTTAATCCGCCTGTAATCTTCACCTTTTTCCAGATCCTTTTCGATCACGACCCGTTTTGTGCCTTCCGGAAGCAAAGGTTCCACACGCTCCGCCCACTCAATCAGGCAGACGCCATCTCCAAAGAAGTAGTCCTCCACACCAACCTCATACAATTCCTCCGCCTCTTCCAGACGGTAAACATCGTAATGGTACAGTG
>CADBTO010000076.1 GCA_902797565.1 uncultured Lachnospiraceae bacterium | reverse complement strand
GGTCAATGACCTGCTGACCGGGCTCTCTTTTATGGAAAATTATGGCCTGGAGCTGGTCATTGACATAGACCCGGACATTCCGGCACAGCTTTCCGGAGACAGCGCGAAGCTGAAAAAGATCCTCCGGCACCTGATCCTGAATGGATACAAATTCACGAAACGCGGCGGGGTCTGTGTCCGCATCTATTCCATCAAACGGGACTACGGCATCAACCTCATCATCGAAATCAAAGACACCGGGATCGGAATGGATGCGAACGAAATCGAACATATATACGAAAACTTTTACCAGGCAGATTCCGGCAGGACAAGGAATGCCGGCGGGCTGGGTCTGGGCATCCCGATTGTCAACGGGTTTGCAGAAGCGATGGACGGCGTGCTGGCGATCGAAAGCGCTCCGGGTGAAGGAACCCTGGTCCGGGTCAGTATCCCGCAGGACGTCCTGGATGATTCACCCTGCATTTCCGTCGAAAATTCCGAATCCTGCGTCACGGTCGGTTTCCTGGGCTTTTCATCCATTGAACATCCCAGGATCCGGGAATATTATCTTGATATGATGACGCATCTTGCCCATGGGCTTTCCATCCCATACCACAGGGTGCAGTCCTGTACGGATCTGGAAAAGTTCCTTACGTCTTCCACGAAGCGGGTCACCCATCTGTTCGCGGGCGAAACAGAATATCTGGAAAACCAGGAATACTTCAACCGTCTTGCGCAGCAAACCCAGATCCTGGTCATCGTGGACCCCGATTTCCCGGAGAGCCTGCAGCAGGATATACCGGAAAACATCCTGCTTCTCCCCAAACCCTTCCACGCCGGACAGATCGCACAGTTCCTGAACCGGTTTGGTTCCATAGAAGGTTCTGCGAACGATTCCGCGGGCGGTTCCATGAACGGCTCCATGAACGGCTCCATGAACGATTCCGCGGGCGGTTCCACAGACAGCTCAAACCGCCGTTCCAAGGACGGTTCTATGGGGGCACGCAGCGGCCAGGGCCGCCTGGGTACAGCCAACGCCCTGACAGGCAGCGGCACGCTGGCGGAAGAAAACATGACCTGCCCCGGCATTGAAGCGCTCGTTGTGGACGATGAACCCATGAACCTCCTGGTTGCCCGCGGGATCCTGGAAGCCTATGGCTGCATTGTCACCACGGCAGACAGCGGGATGCAGGCAATCGAGCTCTGCGCCGGCAAACACTTCGACCTGATCTTCATGGACCACATGATGCCGGAAATGGATGGTGTTGAAGCTATGAAACGGCTCCGCCAGAATTCCAGCCAGGAACTTTGCATTATCGCGCTGACCGCGAACGCGATCAGTTCCGCAAAAGAAATGTTCCTGTCCGAAGGCTTTGACGGCTTCGTATCCAAACCCATCGACATTCCGGAACTCGAACGGGTCCTGAAACGGCTTCTGCCGAAGCAGGCGATTGTTTATGAAAAAGGCAGCAAAAAAAAGCGGCGGCAGGGCAAGCGCACAGGACGTTCTCTCAGAACTGCCGCTTCGCCCCAGATGCCGACCGCGGAAGAAGACGCGATCCTCTGTTCCCTCGAAGAACGCGGCATCGATACAGACTGCGGGCTGCGTTACTGCATGGACGATGTACGGTTTTATATCCGTCTTTTACTGGAATACTGCCGGCTTCCGGCAGAGAAAATCGCCACGCTCCAGGACTGCCTCCAGACCAGGAAATTTGGCGATCTTGCTGCTGCATACTATTCGATTTCCTGTACTTCCAAACTGGTCGGCGCGGCAAATCTCGCGCAGCAGGCCGGGCAGCTCTCTGACGCAGCACTGCGGGAGGATGCCGCTTTTCTGGAAGAGCAGCAGCCACCCTTTCTCCCGTTATACCTGGATCAGATGGACACGATCCGCACGATCATCCATGGAGAAGACGATATCTTTGAATTTCTGCCGGAAGGAAATGAAAACGAATGAAAAAAAAACTTGTTTCTCTTAGGAAAAAACGCGATCAGCTGCGAGAACGCCTGTTCCTTCTGCTGAAATCCCAGACAGCCGGGAAACACCGGGCGCTGTACCACATACTCGCTACAATATGGACGCTGTTTATCATGCCCCCCGCATTCTTTTACGGGGGCGGGATCTACGGGAGCACGCCGATGTGGTTCATCTTCAGCGCGATCCTCGTGAGCCTGACCATCTCCGGCCTGGCAAAATACCTGTTCCTGATCCTCGACGCTCTGATTGCGCTCGGCTGTTATATTGTGGCATACCAGCATCCGGAACTGACCACGGCGCTTGGGAAAACCTTTTCCTATGTATACTCCTTTGGCTCCATCTTCCTGATCAGCCTGATCCTGAGTGCCCTGATCACCTTCCAGGTGTGGGTGTACCGGCGGGAAGCGGAGCAGTCCCGTGACAAAAGCCGGGAGATCGACGAACTGAACCAGTCCCAGAACCGCTTTTTTTCCAGCATGAGCCATGAAATCCGCACCCCGATCAATACCATCATCGGGCTGAACGAGATGATCCTCCGGGAAGATATTTCCGATGAGGTGGCAGAAGACGCACGAAACATCCAGTCTGCGTCCAAGATCCTGCTTTCCCTCATCAACGACATCCTCGATATGTCCAAAATGGCATCCGGAAAAATGGATCTCATCCCCGTTGCTTATGATGTTGGGAAAATGATGTCCGAACTGGTACATATGTTCTGGATGCGTGCCCATGAAAAGGGGCTGCGTTTCTCGATCGACGTGGATCCGAGTATGCCGAAGCAGCTGTTTTCTGACGAAGTGCGTATCCGTCAGATCCTGATCAACCTTCTGAACAACGCGATCAAATATACCAAAGAAGGAGCCGTGTCGCTTTCCGTACACTGCCGCAAGACCGGCAGCGGAAAAGCGCTGGTCACATACTCTGTCGAAGATACCGGCATCGGTATCCGGAAGGAAAGCATCCCGCTTTTGTTTGACGCATTCAAACGGGAAGATGAGGAACGCAACCGCTTCATCGAAGGAACCGGGCTGGGGCTGTCCATTGTCAAGCAGCTGGTTGGGCTCCTTGGCGGCGAAATTACGGTGAACAGTGTCTATATGAAAGGTTCCACCTTCATCGTCAGCCTGGAGCAGGAAATCGTGGACGAAACCGCCATCGGCACCTTCCAGCTGGAAAAGCAGACGCCCGTATCAGACCGGAAGCATTATCATCAGCGCTTCGAAGCACCGGACGCACGGATCCTGATTGTGGATGATAACGAGATCAATCTCCTTGTTGCCAAAAAACTCCTGCGGGATACCAAAGTCCAAACCGATACGGCGGGCAGCGGAAAAGAATGCCTCCGCCTCACGCAGCAGACCCATTATGACGTGATCCTGATGGACCACATGATGCCGGAAATGGACGGCATTGCCTGCCTTGCCGCAATCCGCGAGCAGTCAGGCGGACTCTGCCGGGAAACTCCCGTGATCGCGCTGACCGCGAACGCCGGCAGTGAGAACCAGCTTTTGTACCGGCGGGCGGGCTTTGACGCGTACCTGCTCAAGCCGGTGGACGCAGCGCTTCTGGAAGAAACACTGATGCAGCTTTTGCCGGAAGACCTGGTGCAGCTGGGGCTGGAAAATATGCTGGTTTCCGATTATGACCGGATCGTCCGGGATCTCGAACACCGGGTTCCTCTGCTTATTACAACAGAAAGCACCTGTGACCTTCCGAAAAGCCAGCTGGCTGCCCTGAAGATCCCCGTGATCCCCTACCGGGTCTTCACGGAAAAAGGAGTCTTCACCGACGGGCTGGAAGCAGAAGGCGACGTGCTGCTCCGCTATATGACACGAACCCACAAGCTGGCAAAAAGCCATGAGCCAAGCGTTTCGGATTATGAAGCCTTTTTCGCGCATCATCTGTCCCACGCCCAGCACATCCTGCATATCAGTATGGCAAAGCACGTTTCCAACGGGTTCGCGAACGCGAGCGAAGCCGCCCTGGCGTTCTACAACGTCCGGGTCCTCAATTCCTCTCATCTTTCGAGCGGATTGGGGCTTTTGGCAATCGCTGCGAAAAACAGTGCCGATACGGATCCTTCCGATATGGACCGGATTCTGGAACAGCTGCGGCAGAAACGGAGACAGATCCAGACCAGCTTCCTGATGGAACGCACTGACTTTATGTATTATAACGGCAGGATGTCGGAACTGCTGCACCGCTTCTGTTCCTCCTTCCACATCCATCCCATCCTCGTGATGAAACACAGCACGATGAAGGTGGGCGGAATACTGGTCGGCAGCCGGGACCGGATCCGGGATACCTATATCAAGTGGGCACTGCACACACCGGAAACCATTGATACAGACACGCTGTTCATTACCTATGCGGGCATTCCGCACATCGAGGTGGAAGAGATCCGAAAAAAAGTGCTG
>CADBTO010000075.1 GCA_902797565.1 uncultured Lachnospiraceae bacterium | reverse complement strand
CCCGTACAGTGGCAGGTGTAAAATTTTGACTGATAGGCCTTCAGCCCCTCCGCAGTCCGGATCATCTCCCGGATCTCTTCCCGCGTATAATGCTCGTCCTTTTTCATAAAATGGAAACCGCTGACCACGGCGTCTGGATCCGATCCATACAGCTCCCGATAACGCTCCATGATATTCAGGATTCCGTGATGCGCACAGCCGGAGAACAGGACTGCGCATCCACCCTGCCGGACGACCAGGCACTGCTCATGCCGGAAATCATCGTGCTTGAGCCCTGCCTCTGTCTGGATCTTGAGGCTCCGGTTCCCGGAAGGGCTGGGCTTCACCCGTCCAATCCCGGAAAACAGCTGAAGCTCCTCATCAATCTTGGCTCCCCCTTCCACCCGCACCACCTGCGGCAGCTGGAACACCTCTTCCGGGAGGCCGATGTACCGCTTCTTTAGTTCTCCATCTTTCTCATACACTGAATAGAATGGTTCCTGCGCGCCTTCCGGAATATAGATCTTCGCCTGCGGATTCTCTCCTGCAAACGGGAGGATTCCGCCGCCATGGTCGTAATGCCCGTGGCTGAGCACCACAGTATCCACCTGTGCCAGGTCGATTCCCAGTTTTTCGGCATTTTCCAGCAAAAGCCCGCTCGCACCGGTGTCCATCAGCACCTTGTGCTTCTCCGTTTCGATATAGAAGCACAGCCCGTGCTCCGTCCCGCAACCACAGCTTCCCGGCGTATTTTCCACCAAATTCACAATTTTCATACTGACCTCACATTTTCCCGCGCACCCAGTTGCTTCTCTGCGCGCTCCGTCGCATAAAGAAAAAACTCCGAAGAACAATCTCCGGAGTTTTCACAAAAAATGTACGCTGCCCCACTAGGATTCGAACCTAGGAAATGACGGAGTCAGAGTCCGTTGCCTTACCGCTTGGCGATGGGGCATTACCGGCTGATCGGTTCAACCGGTTGTTGTCCTCAACAACAAAATCTATTATACTGATATAAAATCAAAAGTCAAGCACTTTTTTGAATTTTTTTGAATTTTTTTCAAAATTTTTCTTTTGCAGGTTCTTTTGCAGGTTTTTTCGCCGTTTCACGGCTGCCTGCTCCGGTCAGCTTCGGTTCTGTTCCTCAACCAGACGCGTTGAATGGTAAATCTCCCGCAGCTTCGGCTTTTCAATCTTTCCGGTTGCATTCCGGGGCACATCCGCAAAGATGATCTTCCGCGGACGCTTGTAACGAGGCAGATCCACACAGAAGCGGTTGATCTCGTCCTCGGTGCACTCCATCCCTTCCTTGACCTGGATGATCGCCGCGCAGATCTCCCCAAGCCGCTTGTCCGGCAGACCGATCACAGCCACATCGTGGACTTTCGGCATTGCTGCCAGGAACGCTTCGATCTGCACCGGATACAAATTTTCCCCGCCGGAGATGATGACGTCTTTTTTCCGGTCTACCAGGAAGATGAATCCATCCTCATCCTGCCTTGCCATATCCCCGGTGTGGAGCCATCCATCCTTCAGGACCTCCTCCGTCGCTTTCTCATCTCCGTAATAGCACACCATAACACCAGGCCCCTTGACACAAAGCTCGCCGACATCGCCCTGCTGGACATCCTCGCCCTGCTCATCCACGATCTTCGTCTCCCAGCCAAAGCCCGGAACCCCGATCGCCCCGACCTTGTGGACATTTTCCATGCCAAGATGGACACATCCGGGACCCGTAGATTCCGACAATCCGTAATTCGTATCATACTGGTGGTTCGGGAAATACTCCAGCCAATGCCGGATCAGGCTTGGCGGTACCGGCTGCGCACCGATATGCATCAGCCGCCACTGGTGCGTCTGATAGTCTTCCAGCTTCAGATCTCCCCGATCCAGTGCCGCAAGAATATCCTGCGCCCAGGGCACCAGGAGCCAGACAATCGTCGCACCTTCCTCTGAAACCGCCTCCAGAATCGCCTCCGGGGTATTCCCTTTCAGGATAATGGCACGGCTGCCCGTGTACAGGGAGCCGAACCAGTGCATCTTTGCCCCGGTGTGGTAGAGCGGTGGGATGCAGAGGAACACGTCATCCTTCGTTGTTTCATGGTGGGTCGCCTCCATCCGCGCTGAATGCATGAGCGAGGAATGCTTTAACAGAATCGCTTTCGGGAAGCCCGTCGTCCCGGAAGAGAAATAGATCGCCGCATCATCCGTGCTCTGGATCAGCACCTTCGGTGCCGTGGACGAGGCATTCGACACATCCCGGTAATAATCCTCCGCATAGGACGGGCAGGAATCGCCCACGAATACCAGTCCCATGACCTGCTTGAGGTGCGGCGCGATATTCTCCACCCTGCCGATAAATTCCGGTCCATAGAACAGTACGTCCGCATCCGAAAGCTTCAGGCAGTAATCAATCTCTTCCGATGTATAACGGAAATTGAGCGGTACCGCAATCGCCCCTGCTTTCAGCGTTCCGAAATAGATGGGCAGCCATTCCAGGCAGTTCATCAGCAGGATCGCCACCTTCTGTCCTTTGCGGATCCCCCGGTTCACCAGCAGGTTTGCCACACGGTTCGCCTTCTCATCAAATACCGACCAGGTGATCTCCCGCCGATAGTACGAACGGGACGTCGGCTGGATCAGCTCGTACTCCTTCCATGTCACCCGCTGTTCCTCGCGAATCTGGGGGTTGATCTCCACCAGCGCCACTTCGTTCCCATAAAGCTTGGAATTGCGCTCCAGCAAATCTGTAATCGGCATCGTACTTTCTCCTTCTTTCTTTTTTGATCGGGCAGGGCACGCCCGGCACTTCCGGAAATTTTCACCGCGCACCCCGCCGCACAAAATCACAGCAGGGGGATCTCCTCCCCCTGCCCGAAAAAATATCTTTACATATTCCTGTATAATATGGTATTATCTAAAACGGTGTCACTGACGGCTAGCCCTTATCTTTTTGGAGGGCTCTTGCGAAGCCCTCCGGTAACTCGTCAACTTGTTCTGGTGTAATGCCAAATAAGGACGAAAGGAGGCGTGCGGAATACACATGAACACCATTCGCGAGAATAGCCGCCCTGTCCCAAAGGTCTCGGCTATTTCTGCCTAAAATCTGAAGGTCAGCGAAAAAATCAGTGACACCTTTTGTTTATCATTCATTATGATAATACTAATTTTTCGAACTGTCAACTGATTTTTGTCTGGAATGCAAAATTTCTGGCGATCATTTCAGCCGCAGATTGGAAATACAGATTTTTTGACGGAGGAACGTTGTTTCAATGAAAGAATTGATGCTTGGCAACAAAGCAGTTGCCAGAGGGTTGTATGAGGCGGGCTGTGCCTTTGTGTCCAGCTACCCGGGGACACCCAGTACAGAGATCACGGAAGAAGCTGTGAAATACGACGAGATCTACTGCGAGTGGGCGCCCAATGAAAAAGTGGCAATGGAGGCTGCCTTCGGCGCCTGCCTTGCCGGAAAACGCGCATTCTGCGCAATGAAGCATGTGGGGCTGAACGTGGCCGCAGACCCCTTGTACACCATGTCCTACACAGGCGTGAACGCGGGGATGGTCATTGGCGTGGCGGATGATGCCGGAATGCATTCTTCGCAGAACGAACAGGATTCCAGGCACCACGCCATTGCCAGCAAAGTACCGATGCTCGAGCCCAGCGATTCCGCAGAAGCCCTGGAATTTGCAAAAATCGCCTACGAACTCTCGGAAGAATACGATACCCCGGTACTTCTGAAAATGTGCACCCGGGTCGCACATTCCCAGTCCATCGTAGAGCCTGGCCAGCGCAGGGAATCCAGCAAATCGTATGAGAAAAACATCGCGAAATACGTCATGATGCCGGGCAACGCCATCCGCCGCCATCCTTTTGTTGAAGAGCGTATGGAAAAACTGCGGGATTATGCGGAGCATTCCCCGTTGAACCGCGTGGAAACGGGTGACTCCGGCATCGGCATCATTACTTCTTCCACTTCGTACCAGTATGTGAAAGAAGTCTTCGGAAACGATGCCAGCGTCCTGAAGCTGGGAATCGCAAACCCGCTTCCGGTGGACCTGATCAGGGACTTCGCAGGCAAAGTGGACACGCTCTATGTGGTGGAGGAACTCGATCCGATTATTGAAACACATGTACGCTCCCTTGGGCTGGACGTGAAGGGGAAGGAACTTTTGCCCATCTGCGGCGAGTTCTCCCAGAATCTGGTTGCAAAGGCACTTGGCAGGGAAATCAGCGAATCTGCGTCCATTGACGAGCCGATTCCGCCCAGGCCGCCCGTGATGTGCTCCGGATGCCCGCACAGGGGCCTGTTCTATACCTTGAAAAAGCTGGGCTGCACCGTCCTTGGTGATATCGGCTGCTATACGCTGGGCGCTGTCGCCCCGCTGTCCTCGATCGAAATGACGCTCTGCATGGGCGCGTCCATTTCTGCCGCGCATGGCTTCAATAAAGCGCTGGGCGCGGAAAGCGAAGGAAAAACCGTGGCTGTCATCGGGGATTCCACGTTTATGCACTCAGGGATGACCGGACTTGCGAATATTGCATATAACCAGTCTAATAGTACAGTCATTATCCTGGACAATTCCATCACGGGTATGACCGGGCACCAGCAGAATCCGACCACCGGCTACAACATCAAAGGCGATCCCGCTGGCAAGATCAACCTGGAAGCGCTCTGCGCAGCGATGGGATTTGAGAGCGTGCAGGTTGTGGATCCCTACCGTCTGGATGAATGCGAACGCGTCATTAAAGAAGAGCTGGCAAAGGAGATTCCGTCTGTCATCATTTCCAGGCGTCCTTGTGCACTATTAAAGTATGTCAAGCATTCTGCTCCGCTCCGTGTGGATCCGGACAAATGCCGTTCCTGCAAATCCTGCATGAAGATCGGCTGCCCTTCGATCTCTATGAAGCCGGATGCAAACGGCACGGTGAAAGCATGCGTCGATGCCACCCAGTGCGTGGGATGCGGGGTCTGCCAGCAGCTGTGCCCGTTCGATGCCTTTGAAAGCTGCGGGAAGGGGGAGTGAAGCCATGCAAAACCAGAAAACGAAAAATATTATGATCGTCGGGGTGGGCGGGCAGGGAAGCCTGCTTGCCAGCAAACTGCTGGGGCACCTGCTCCTGGCACAGGGCTATGATGTCAAAGTTTCGGAAGTCCACGGTATGAGCCAGCGGGGCGGTTCCGTGGTTACCTATGTCCGCTTCGGCGACAGGGTCTATTCACCGATCATTGACGAAGGCGAGGCAGATTATATTGTATCCTTCGAGCTGCTCGAAGCCGCAAGGTGGATGAAGTTCCTGCGGGCAGGCGGCAAGATCGTGACCAATACGCAGCAGATCGACCCGATGCCGGTCATCACCGGGGCGGCAGCGTATCCGGAAAACCTGGTGCAGAAGATGCAGGAAAAGGGCGCGGACGTGGACGCCATGGACTGCCTGTCCCTGGCAAACGAAGCCGGCTCATCCAAAGCCGTCAACCTGGTATTGCTCGGCCGCCTCTCCCACTACTTCGAAGATATCCCGGAGGAAGCCTGGGAAGAAGCGATTGAATCCTGCGTCCCGGCAAAGTTCCTGGAACTGAACAAAAAAGCGTTTGCATTAGGGAAAGCAGGCGCGTAAGAACTGGAAAAAGAAATTGGAAAAACAAACTCCGACTGCGCGCTTG
>CADBTO010000074.1 GCA_902797565.1 uncultured Lachnospiraceae bacterium | reverse complement strand
GAAACATGGAGGATGGAAACGATGTTCAAGACATTCAAGGCATTCAGGAGAAAAGAAGGGAATCGGGTCAGCGTGATCGTCCTTGTGGCATCCATGCTTCTGGTGGTGACGTTTATGGATACCTGGATCCTGTTCCAGCAGACGCACCAGCAGACCTGGGAATCCGGGGTGTTTCAGCTGGAATCGATCAGCGGGAAGCTGGAGGCAACGATCAGCGATGCGGAAAAGCTGACGATGAAGCTTGCAATCGCGGCGCGGCAGCATATGGACGACAGGAAAGAACTGGAACGCTTTCTATATGAGAAGAAATCGGAAGTGCTGGCAGGCGGGGCAGGTGCGTTAAATGTCTATATGGCGGGGCCGGATTGGACGATCATCCCGGATTTCGATTTTCCGGATACTTATATTGCGACGGAGCGTGTGTGGTATACGGGGGGCGTGGCAGCAGGCGGGAAAACCTATGTTACACCGCCGTATCAGGACGCCATGACGGGGAATATCTGCTTTTCCGTTTCCGTGCTCCTGGGAGATGGGGAGACGGTACTCGGTGTCGATTACACGATGGACAGCATCCAGGGCTATGTCCTGCAGATGTTTCGTGGCCGGGACGGGGAAACAGATTCGGCGGCAGTTCCGGGATACGCGGTGATTGTCACGGATGAAGGGATCATTGCCGGGTGTTCGGATGCGGAGCTGATCGGGAAGCGGCTGGTATCGGAACTCCCGGATTATGCGGGGATCTATTCACTGGCAAAGAGCCAGAGCGGCGTTGCGACCAGCCGGATTAAAGCCGATTTCCTGTATGAAAACCTGTTTGCAGCCAAGTCCGGGAATGGCTGGTATCTGATTGTCAGTGAAAGCGACTGGGAAATGTACAAACATGCGTATATCCAGCTGCTTGTGACATCTGTGCTCTCCTTGGCATTGTTTGCGATCGTGATCGTATTGTATCTGCTGGCGATCCGGAACCAGAAACATGCGGAAGAGGCGCTGGCTTCCAAGGAAGAGTTCCTGTCCGGGATTACCGGGGAACTCCAGGCACCGCTGCGCAGGATCATTGAGCGTTCAAGCAGGGAGCGTGCGGCAGAGGCAGAGGATCCGCAGGAGGATTTCGCGGCGATCCATGCATCCGGAGAGAGACTTTCCGAGATGGTGGAGCAGCTGATGTCCTATTCCAGCATTGTCCGGCAGGAAAAGTCTGGCGGGGATGGCCGGAAACAGGAGGCGAAGACCGGAACGAGCAGGAAGTTCCAACGGATCATCGTGGTCTTTATGGTACTGGTCATGCTGGTGAGCCTGTATATCAACGTTTCAGCAACCTACCGCTGGGGGAATGTGCTCATGCAAAGTGAGGCGGAGAACTATGAATTCAAGCTTTCGGAATGGCTCAATACCCAGAAAAGCATTCTGGATATGTTTTGCAGTGTGATTTCCACGAATCCGGAAATGCTCGATGATTATGAGGGGACGGTGGACTACCTGAACCGGATCACAGAGCAGTACCCGGAAATTTCGGTGAGTTATATGACCAATCCGGACCGGAAGCACACGGTCTATATGAATAATGGCTGGGAGCCGGATGCAGACTGGCATGTGGAAGAGCGGCAGTGGTATATAGACACGATGGCATCCAGTACGGGATGGAGCATTTCTGCACCATATTATGATGACCAGACCGGCGGTTATTGCCTGACGATCTCGAAGGTTGTCAAAGATTCTCAAACGGGCGAGTTCCTGGGCGTTTTCGGGATTGACTTCTTTATGGACAAACTGGTCGATATCCTGGGAGACAGCTATTCGGATACGGGTTACGCATTTATGGTTGATCCGGAAGGGGAGATTATCAACCATCCGTATGGAAGCTATCAGATGAGCCAGGAGAAGACGACGAATATTTCCGAACTGGTGTATGGCGAGGCAAAGACGGATGGAAGGACAACCCAGCTGATCCGGGATTATGACAGAAGCTGGAAGATCCTGATCGCGGCGCGGAATCCGGAATCAAAATTCACGGTCTATGTGGTATCCCGGATGGGGCGGATCTATGGCAGGGTTTTTGTGTACAGCGGAATCTGCCTGCTGGTATTTCTGGTGTGCATCCTGCTGGTGTATCGGCTGCTTTCGGATCTGATTCGTTGGCAGGACAGTACCAATGCGAAGCTGAAGGACGCGGCGGACGCGGCGATCGCGGCGGGGAAGGCAAAGAGCCAGTTCCTGGCGCAGATGTCCCATGAGATCCGTACACCGATCAATGCCGTGCTGGGCATGAACGAGATGATCCTGCGCGAGGCGAAAGAGGAGGGCATCCTGGATTATTCCGAAAACATCCAGTCTGCGGGACGGACGCTGCTTTCCCTGATCAATAGTATTTTGGACTTTTCCAAGATCGAGGACGGGAAAATGACGCTCGAACCTGTGAAGTACGATCTGTCCTCGCTTATCAACGACCTGGTGCATTCCATCAGCGAGCGTGCAAGGGCAAAATCCCTGGAATTCAACGTGGAAGTGGAAGCGGGCTTGCCGTCGATGCTGTATGGGGATGACGTGCGGATCCGGCAGATCATCATGAATCTTTTGACAAATGCTGTAAAATATACAGAAGCAGGGAAAGTGGAACTGCGGTTCGGGGAAGCGGAGCGGAAAGGTGGAGTCGTTGTACTGGCTGTGTCTGTACGGGATACGGGGATCGGCATCCGCCAGGAAGATATGGGCAAGCTGTTTGAATCGTTCGAACGGCTGGATGAAAAGCGGAACCGGAACATTGAGGGGACGGGGCTTGGGATGTCCATTGTAACAAAGCTGCTGGCGATGATGGACAGCAAGCTGGATGTGGACAGTGTATATGGAAAAGGCTCGATCTTTTCGTTTGAACTGACGCAGGAGATTGTGGATCAGGAGCCGATTGGCGACTATGCGTCGCGGCTTGCGTTGTCACGTCGGGGGGCGGCAGAAACAGGAAGCCGGATGATGGTGGCGGACGGCGCGAAGATTCTGGTGGTGGACGATAATGAGATGAACCTGAAGGTGGCGCGGAACCTGCTGAAACTCAGCGGAGTTGTGCCGGACCTGGCTTCTTCCGGTGAAGAGGCAATTCGGATAGTACAGGAAAAGCACTATCATATTGTATTCCTGGATCATATGATGCCGAAGATGGATGGGATCGAGACCCTGCAGGTTATGCAGGCGAAGCAGCTTCTGGGGCATGGGACGACCGTCATTGCCCTGACGGCGAATGCTGTAGTGGGGGCGCGGGATAAATATCTGGAAGCAGGCTTTGATGATTATCTTTCCAAACCGATCGAGGTGGAAAGCCTGCAAAAGAAGCTGGAGAAATATCTGCCGAAAGGGCTGGTGAGCTGGCAGAAGCAGGAGGAAGAAGCGCCAACAGAAGCACCGGCAGCAGAAGGCGTGTCCGGGGTTGGAGCGGCCGTAGCCGTAGCCGAAGAAGAGACGCTGGAGTTTGAGCCGGGAGCAGCCGGGGGCGCAGAGGAAGGAGAGGCGCTGGAGTTTGGAGAGGCAGCAGCCGTAGCCGAAGAAGAGACGCTGGAGTTTGAACCGGGAGGGGCAGTGGTCGTAGCCGAAGAAGAGGCGCTGGAGTTTGAACCGGGAGGGGCAGGAGTGGAAGCGGAAGACGCGGTGTTGGAGTTTGGTCCGGGTGGTGCGGATGGCGAGGAAGTGTTTGAGTTTGGTCCGGGCGGGGCTGATGATGGAGACGAGATCCTGGAGTTTGGCCCGGGCGAGTCTGATGATGGAGACGAGATCCTGGAGTTTGGCCCGGAAGCGGCCGCACCAGTGAAAGCGGCATCCCCCGTATCCCTGGAGGATCGGCTGGCCGAAGCCGGCATTGACACGAAGAGCGGTTTAGGCTATAGTGGAGGGGATTTGGATTTTTATCGGGAGCTCCTGCAGGACTATGCAGAGTCCTGTCCTGTCAAAGCAGGAGAACTGCAGCAATATTACACGAAGAAAGACTGGAAGAATTACCAGATCCTGGTGCACGCAGTCAAGAGTACCTCACGGACGATTGGCGCGGCAGACCTGTCCGAACGTGCGCTGCAGCTGGAAAAGGCGGCAGAGCAGGAGGATGCGGCCTTCCTTGAGGCACAGCATGAGTGTTTCCTGGTGGATTACCGTGCCCTTGCGGCGAAGATAGCGGGTTAAATCATATGAGGTGGATAAAAAATCTAATCAGTCGGTTTCCCGTTTCAAAGCAAGTGGATGGGGATATTCGCCTGACCCTGTTTAATATTGTGACAGTGGGCGGGATTGCTGCAGGAACGATTGCGATTATCGTTTCCGCAGTCATCCATCTGCCGAGAATCCAGCTGATCGCGATTTTTGGCGCGATCTTTGTCCTGGCGTGCTCCCTGTACCTTGGAAATTACAAGGGAAAGATTGACCTTGCGGCGTTTTTGATTATCGCGGTCATCACGCTGGTCCTGTTTCCGGTTATGTTTTATACGGATGGCGGGCTGTACGGGGGCATGGGCTATTGGTTCATGCTGGGCATGATCTTCAATTTCCTGCTGATCGAAGGGAAACTCTGCTACATCATGCTGCTGATGGAAGTGGCGGCGACCCTGTTCTGCTTTATTGAAAGTTATCTGCATCCGGAGCACGTGATCGAACTGGAATCAAGGCTGGCGGTGCTGGTGGATACGCTGCAGAGCCTGCTGGTCATTTCGATCATTATCGGGATCATTATCCGGTTCCAGAACAAGGTATACAAGGAGAAACTCAAGGAACTGGCGGAGAAGAACGAGGAACAGAAGCGACTGGTTCAGCTGGCAGACGAGGCCAATCAGGCGAAATCCGATTTTTTGGCCAATATGTCCCATGAGATCCGGACACCGATCAATGCCGTGCTGGGGATGAATGAGATGATCCTGCGCGAGAGCGGTGACACGAACATCCTGGATTATGCCGGGAGCATCCAGTCTGCCGGGAAGAATCTGCTTGCGCTGATCAACAGCATCCTGGATTTTTCAAAAATCGAGGATGGCCGGATGGATATTCTTCCGGTGAACTACAGGCTGGCAGAGATGATCCAGGGACTGGAGGATTCTATCCGGGAGCGTGCAAGGGGAAAACGGCTGTCATTGGTCGTGGATGTGGATGAGGACTTGCCGAGTGTGCTGCACGGGGATGATGTACGTGTCAGCCAGGTGATTATGAATCTTCTGACAAACGCAGTCAAATATACGCAGCAGGGAACCGTGACGCTCTCGATCCGGGAAAAACGCAGGGAAGAGGGAACGGTGTTTCTGGAAGTTTCTGTCCGGGATACAGGCATCGGTATCCAGGAAGAGGATCGGGAAAAGCTGTTCGAAGCATTTTCGAGGCTTGAAGAGGAGCGAAACCGGACGATCGAAGGGACGGGGCTTGGAATGTCTATTGTAACGAATCTGCTGGATATGATGGACAGCAAGCTGCAGGTGGAGAGCGAATACGGAAAAGGATCGGAATTTTCATTTGTTCTGGCGCAGGATATCGTGGACGGTGAGCCGCTGGGGGATTATCGCAAACGGGTTAATAATCCGGAACAGCCGGGCGGAGCAAAGCGGGTTCTTTATGCGCCCCATGCGCGGGTATTGGTGGTGGATGATAATGCGATGAACCTGAAGGTGGCAAAGAATCTGCTGAAACGAAGCGCAATCCAGTTGGATCAGGCGGATTCCGGGATAGAGGCGCTCCGGATGATCCGGGAACAGGCTTATGATATCGTGCTCTTGGATCATATGATGCCGAATATGGATGGTGTGGAAACGCTGGATGAAATCTGGAAGCAGGGCCTGCATCGGGAAGGGATGGCGGTCATTGCACTGACGGCGAATGCGATTGTTGGAGCAAGGGAGAAATATCTGGAAGCGGGGTTTGATGATTATCTTTCCAAGCCGATCGAGATCAGGGAGCTGGAAGAGAAGCTGGCAAGGTATCTTGCAGCATGGAAATATGAATGGAAGGATGCGGATGCGCTTGCGGAAGTTCCTTCGAAGGAGCCTGCGGGTGCGGAGAAGAATAGAAGAAAAGATCGAGAGGAGAATGGAGTCGTGGCAGACTGGGTAATGGTGGTCGATGATGATATCATGAATTTGAAACTGGCGGGACGGATCCTGAGCAAGGAAGGGCTCCGGGTTACAGCGCTGAAATCCGGCCAGGGTATGATGGATTATATTGCGGAAAAGGGAGCGCCGGATCTGGTGCTTTTGGATGTGAAGATGCCTGGGATGGACGGGTTTGAGACGTTGGAGGAACTGCGGAAGACGGAGAAGGGGAAGGACGTCCCCGTGATCTTCCTGACCAGTGACGAGCGGCAGGGAGCGGAGACCCGCGGGCTTTCCCTTGGGGCGATGGATTTCATTAAGAAACCGTTTGAACCGGAAGTATTGCTGCTGCGCGTGCGGCATACGATTGACCTGGACCGGTTCCAGAAAAATCTGGTCATCCAGGTGGCGCAAAAGACGCGGGAAGCGGATACGGACGCCATGACCGGGCTATTGAATAAAGCGGCGACCCGCAGTGCGATTGAAGCGGCAATCCCGGAGGCGGGCGGGATGCTGCTGATGGTGGATTTGGACAGTTTCAAGCTGGTCAACGATTTCTTTGGGCATGATATGGGAGACCAGATCCTGATCCGCTTTGCAAAACTCCTGACATCCGGTATGCGCCAGGGAGATATTGTGGGAAGGGTTGGTGGAGATGAATTCATCGTATATACGCTCCATTCCAAGAACCGGACGATGCTGGAGGCGAAAACGCGGATCCTGAACCAGAAGATCATCAGTGCAGCGAAGGAGCTGATGGGCGAAGATATGCAGATACCCCTGGGGGTATCAATTGGTGCGGCCTGCATTCCGGAGCATGCAGCAGATTATGAAGAAGCGCTGCGGAAAGCGGACGAAGCACTGTACCAGGTGAAGCAGGCAGGAAAGCACGGCTGCCGGATGTACGGGCAGAGCCAGAAAGAAGCGGACGCAGAAGCAAAAGGCGTGGAGGGCAGTATGAGCCAGCTGCAGATGCTTTTTGCGGAGCGAAGTGAGCCGAACGGGGCCTATGTGGTCGGCAGGGAGGCGTTTGGAACGGTATACCAGTATCTGGAACGGTTTTCATCCAATTATCCCTGGGAGATCCGGTTTGTCAGTTTTGAACTGGAACCCAAAGAGGATGGGATAGATTTGGCGGAAGTTACAGCGCAGTTTGTGGAGGTCGCCAGAGAGTCTTTGCGCTGCAGTGACACGATCTTCCAGTTTTCACAGGGAAAGGTGCTGGTGATCCTGGTCAAGGTGGATGAAGACAGCTGGAAAGTCCCGGTTGACCGCGTCCAGAATGCCTGGGAGAGCCAGGGGGAGCACAGGGTGGTTCTTTCCTGCCAGTCTGCGCGATTGGAGCGGTAAGATAGAGGAAGCACACAAAGAAGCACACAAAGGAGTTCTAAAATTAAACTCCGACTGTGCGAAG
>CADBTO010000073.1 GCA_902797565.1 uncultured Lachnospiraceae bacterium | reverse complement strand
TTCACGAAGGATACCGATGGCGATGGTGAGATCGACCAGTGGGGATGCGGTTTCGCGAATGCGTTTATGCTGCAGCCGTTTATATGGAGCAACGGCGCGAATTACCTTTCCGATGATTATAAGACCGTTACGATTGACACGCCGGAGTTCAAGGAAGGCCTGCAGAAGTATGTGGATCTGACACTGAAATACCAGGTGACCCCGACGGTGGAGCAGGATGCTTCCCTGGGCGTATACCAGCGCTGGCTGGCAGGACAGGAAGCGTTTTATGCTTGCGGTACCTGGGATGTGGCGGCATTTATGGATAAAGAAACCTTCCCGTTCAACTGGGATCTGTGCGGATATCCGACCCTTTCAACCGGGAAGAGCATGACTTGGCTTGGAACCGTTGGCTTCTGCGTATCCGCAAACAGCAAGGCGCAAGAAGAGGCGGCAGGCTTGGTGGCATACCTCTCTTCGAATGAAGATGGCCAGAGGCAGCTGTCCGGTATCACAGACGGCCAGTCAATCCAGCTTCCGAATATCAAGGCGCTTGCGGAAGGAGATTTCGTAAAAGCAATCGAAGATGGCACGCTTCCGTTCCCTTCAAACGTGGATGTGTTCTTCAACTACCTGTCCGGCACGGACAAGTATGAAGGCAAGTTCCAGGATACAACCTATACGCCGAATGCAGAGTGGCATGACCTCTTCCTTGAAGGCCTGGACAATGTCAAGAATGGTTCGATGACTGTGGACGAGTATGTTGACAGCGTGAAAGACGAGATGCAGAGTTCCTTGGATGAAGCATGGGAAGGCGCAGAATAATTAAGAAGATACTTGGGACAGCGCAGCGTAATCAGGCAGATGCCTGAGACGGCGCAGCGCAACCGGGCAGCATAGCTTGGGCCTGCGGGGGAGCGATCCCCCGCAGGGTTTTACACAGAGAGCGGACGTTCTATAGAGGAGGTAGGGCGAATGGAGCAGAATATTCCATATGATCCGAAAAAAAGGAAAATGAATGCGGCAGAGCGGCGGGAGCACCGCTGGGGACTGGCTTTTGTGGCACCGCCATTCATCGGGTTCCTGCTGTTTATGGCATTCCCGATCGTGTTTGCCTTTGTCGCGTCTTTATCCAAATGGAATGGGATGAACAGCGTTTTTGATTCCTTTTGCGGGCTTGAAAACTATATCAAACTGTTTAGCGATGCAAAATTCTGGAAGGTACTTGGAAACACCGTGATTTATATGCTGGGGATTCCGATCGGGATGGGCCTGGCGCTGATTATTGCAGTCGGGATGAACCGGAAGATCAAAGGGATCAAGATCCTGCGGACGATGTATTACGTGCCGGTCGTATCTTCCCTGGTGGCAGTGGCAATCCTTTGGATGTGGGTGTTCAATTATGACTTCGGTCTTTTGAACTCCATCATCAAGGCAGTAACGGGCCAGCACGGACCAAACTGGCTGGGAGATCCGTTTTGGGTCAAGGTTTCAATGATCATCTTCATGGTCTGGAAAGGCCTCGGCGGTTCTGTGGTGCTCTATCTTTCGGGGCTGCAGAGCATCCCGGCGGATTATTACGAAGCAGCGAAGCTCGATGGGGCAAGCGGATTTAACCTTTTCCGTTACATCACGATTCCGCTGGTTTCGCCGGTAACGTTCTATCTGCTGATCACTGGACTGATTGGTGGGTTCCAGGTATTTGTAGAAGTCCTCGTGATGGTGCCAAACGGCGGATTGAACCATTCTGCGGCAACCGTGGTCTTCTACCTGTACGAAAAAGCATTTGATAACCACCAGATGGGCTATGGCTCAGCAATGGCATTCCTGCTTGCGATCATTATCTTTATCGTGACCGCGATCAACTTCAAAGGGCAGGACAAGTGGGTGCATACGATCCAGTAATTTAGGAATACAAGGAGTGTTGTATTATGGCAGAAGCACAGTTGAAGACTTCGGACGTGAAGTCCGACCAAAGCAAGCGGATCGACCTGATCGTGTTCATCCTGCTCAGCCTGGGCGCGATTATTATGATCTTCCCATTGGTTTATATGGTACTGAGTTCTTTT
>CADBTO010000072.1 GCA_902797565.1 uncultured Lachnospiraceae bacterium | reverse complement strand
CGGGCAGACAGACTATTCCGGGGCATGGAAGGGTGGCTCATACGACGGAACAGCCTTTGATGCCGGGATGAACAGCCGCTTGTGTTTGACTTTCAAGGTCTTGAACACGCTGTCCAGATCGTGGGATTTCTTCATCTGCTTCCTCCTGCTGGCTTTTCTTGACTTTACATTATATCATACAGGACATGGAAATGCAAGTTTTCCAAAAAAGAAAATTTTTCCTCGACACAGGCAATGAGACAACCAAATCTGCAGGGACAGATGCTGTAAGCTTGCAAGGCTTGCGGCAGCATCGGGGAAGGGGCGGGATTGGAGAAGATGCTGCATCGCGGCCGGGGAGCGCATATTGACCTGGACAAAAGTCTTCTTGTTTTAATTTCAGAATAATTCGGAAATCCGGATTTATTAAATTTTCTTGAAAAGAATTTACTTGACTTTGTATGTTGCTTATGGTAACATGCACAAGAAATGTTTGGAAAAAGGTTAGATTTTATAAAATTGGGTATTGACGTAATGGCTACGAGAGTTAAAATTCTGCAGAGCAGAGCAGAGCAGAGCAGTAGGATAATCCTGTCTTTTTTGGCGTGCCATTTTTCCAGTTTTTATATGATTTTGTTAGAGAAGGACGCATCCTGTCCATGGAGACGAGTACCATGGACGGGACGCGTCTTTTTTTCATAATAAAATGTATTGCAATAGGAAAGGAGTAGATTTTATGCGGAAAAGAAGGGCAAAAGCTTTTGCAGCGTGTTTCCTTTCAGCGGCGATGGCTGTGGCCACGGTGCCGGCAGCGGCCATCCTGCCGCCTCTGCCCGGCGTGGTCCAGGCACAGGCAGCGCAGGTGAAGCTGAGTGCGGAGGAACTGTACCTTGATACGGGCGGGAGCGAAGTGCTCAAAGTAACAGGCACCAAGGCAAAGGTTGTCTGGAAGAGCAGCAAGCCCAAGGTGGCATCTGTCAGCAAGAAGGGGAAGGTCACGGCGAAGCAGCCGGGGACGGCAAAGGTCACGGCAACTGTTGGGAAGAAGAAGCTCACCTGCAAGGTCGTTGTGGCGAAGGCAGAAGTTTCTGTCAAAAAAGTCACGGTAAAGCCTGCGAAGAAGACGGTTTCCGTGGGGAAGAAGCTGAAGCTTACCGCCACGGTCACGCCGAAGGATGCCACGGACAAGTCCGTTTCCTGGGAGAGCAGCAACGAGGACGTTGCGACAGTCAGCAGCAAGGGCGTCGTGAAAGGGATCTCTGCCGGGAAGGCGACGATCACGGCCGAAGCGGATGACGGCTCCGGGAAGAAAGGGAAAGCGGTCATTACCGTCAAGGATACAAAGCAGAACGAAGCCGCTGCAGCAGACACAAAGACAGTGGCGACCATCGCGGAACTGACGGATGCCCTGTCAGACCCTTCCATCAAAGAGATCACGTTCGCCACGGCAGAGAAACTGGATGTCACAATCCCCGCCGGGGACTATTCCGGGAAGGCGCTGGTCTTTGATGCGGAAAACGCAAGCGTCTGGAACAAGGGGAAGTTTTCCGGGATTACCATAAAGGCAGTGGCTCCTGGTACATGGATTGAGGAAGCCAGCGGGAATGACCTTTCCGTGCAGGGCGCGGCAGGGAAGAAAGTGCACCTTTCCGTGGCATCCGGCGCATCCGCGAAGTCCATCGTGCTGGAATCCGGGCAGGTGCAGCTGGACATCGCCGGGACGGTGGAGAAGCTGGACATTGCAGCAGAAGGGCCGGTGGCCATCAAGGCGGACGGGCCGATCCAGACGCTTTCCATCAGTAAGAAGACGGACCTTACAATTTCCGGCACGTCAAAAGACGCGGTTCCAGTGGCGTTGTATGCTTCCGCTGAGGGCAGCAAGCTCCTGTCTTCAGTGAAGCTGGCACTTTCCAGCAGCGCGGCCGCGAGTGTCACCCTTGAGAAGGGGGCAGAGGGCAGTACGGCGAGCCTCCTGGATGGGACGAAGAAGCTGGAAGTGAAGAACAGCACAGGAAATGCCCTGAACGTGACCATGCCCGGCGGGAAGAGCGAGTCCGTATATACGAACCAGACGAAGACACTGGGCGGAAGTGCTGGGAGCGGAAGTGCTGGAGCAGCCAGCGCGGCTGGCGGAGGCGGATACTCCGGAGGTGGCGCGGCTTCTGGAGGTGGGGCGGCTTCCGGTGGTGGGGCAGCTGCTTCTGGAGGCGGAGCAGCTTCCGGTGGTGGAGCGGCTTCTGGTGGTGGCAGTGGAGCAGCTTCCGGTGGTGGCGGTGCTTCTGGCGGGGGTGGTGCTTCTGGCGGCGGCAGTTCCAGCGGGAAGACAGCAGATGAAATCATCAATAATGCTAAACTGGATGCCATTGCTGCGGCAAATACACAGGAAGCCCTGACAAAAAGCAAAACTACGGTTTTGACGAATGTTACATATAATAACTTGGTAAACGGAAACATTGAGCAGAAGGGTTATACCTATTACCTGTCAGAAGATGTCGTGACCGTCGAAAATCCTGTGAAATGGTACAGCATCCGTGATAACATGGCAATTCAGAAAGACAAGGACAAAAAGAACTTCTATGTATCCGTGTATCTGGATGATTCAGCCTCTTCCCTCAAGACATCCACCTGGAATCAAGCGCTGCTTGTCCCAGTGATTGAACGGGGTACAATCAGCGGAAAACGGATCCAGGATGGAAACCTGTATTTTTCTGACAAGCTGGCATATAGTGATGCGGATGTCCAAAAAATATATGAAGGATACGGTCGAACGTACCACAGCGGGGATGTGTTATACAATCATTTTGTTGTGGATGAAAAAACACTGCTGGTTAAAGAATGGGCGGTATTGACTGGCCCGGGTGCAGGAGCAGACATCTTGCAGACGCGGAAGTATACATACGGGCAAGGCAATACGTTGGAGCAGTCTGTCTTTGCGGATTATTTCAATGCACCGAAACGTAACTTGACCTATACCTATGCTTCAGGGACTGAGAAAGAAAAAACAAGGACGTTTGCAGTTCCGAAAGATGTACCCGTCGACTATGTCTATACAGAAGCAGGGGATGACAGCGAGGAACTGTATACAGATCCTGCCTGCACGAAGAAATACAAAAAGAGCGAGGCAGATGATGGAAGCAACCTGCACTTGTATATTCCGGAAATCCATGCTGCGACAGATGCAGACAAAATGATGTTCCGTAGTTTGCTTTCCAAGAATTCAACAGATGCAAGGCTGGAGCGGCAGAGCTCTCTTCATATGACAAAGTCTGTGAGTTATCTAAAAGAAGGTGTGGGGAATGCATCTTTTGATGTGATCCGTTCTTTAGATGCAGATACATTTCTTTCAAAGAACTCTTTGGGGAGCACTTTTTATGTTTCGAATAGCCGGGATGTGGAATGGGAAGACGGAATGGATGCTCCATGGGAAACCGTTTATGAAAGTACGAATGAAGCGGCAAAAAGCTTTTCTGATGATAAGGAATTGTTTCATGTCAGTTATGGGCATAGTAAAACGGAAGTTGTCAAGGTAGTTCGCCAGACTGGATCCCGGATCAAGGTATGGACAGAAGAGACGGATGTGGAAGCAATAAAAGAGTCTCTGGATACATTTGGCTGGCTTACAGAAAATGGTGAATTCTGGGTCTATAAATATTTTGAAGGAATGACACTGGGTTATCGCTATGAGTTTGATGCTATGACACAAGACATTCTGTCGATCCATGCAACCTGGAACGATCCGGATGGCTCTAAGGTCACTTGGTATCAGCAGGTGTATGATGTCGCAGAGTTTGAAAAAGATTTCCCGTCTGCATCATTGAATACCTATCTTTCACAAACAGATACGCGTACCGTAACGGTGACATGTAATCCGTATAGTCCTTCCAAAAAGAAAACCTTCACCAGCCAGGTGCCGAAGGGAAGCTATATCCGTGTTCATCTTGCAGAACGGGAGTACGCACATATTTATACGGATGAGGCGTGTACAAAAGAATATTCGTACCAGTCTGATGACAAGACGAGTGATTTGCATTTGTACATTATCGAAACACAAAACTATGAACCTGTCATCCCGACGATTGCAACGCCAATGGCAGGAATGGAACTTGACAACATTACAAACAGGCTTCCGGCTGCAATCCAGATGAAGGAGAGCGGGGGAGACATTCTGGTGGATGCAAATGGGAAAGCGGTTGAATTTCCAGTAACGTGGAGCACAAGCAGTGCTTACACGCCGTATTCACAGACGGCACAGAAATTGGTTTATACCTGGACGATTGATTCGAACTTCAAGGGATTTGATCTGTCCTTGATCCCGGAAGCACAAAAATCCGGAACGATCGAAATTACGGTTCCTTCCATGGCAGCCGATACCAGTTCGCCGTTTACGGTGAACCAGAATAATATCACGATTAAGGAAGGGGAGACGGCATCCATCATGGTGTATAATCAGAAAGGGACGCAGCCGTATTTTCCGTCACATTATTCTTCAGAAGATTCTAATT
>CADBTO010000071.1 GCA_902797565.1 uncultured Lachnospiraceae bacterium | reverse complement strand
TTTTGATAAGCGCACAAAGGAGTTCTTAAATAAGGAGATTGCAAATGGCTGAGGAAATATATTATCAGCGGGAAATCGAATGCGCTTCCCGCGAAGAAATCAAAAAGATCCAGGATGAGCGCCTTGTCGCCCAGATCCGCCATGTATGGGAGAACGTGCCCTATTACCGGAAAAAAATGGAGAAAAAGGGCGTAAGGCCAGAGGACATCCATGGTCAGGAGGACCTGCACAAGCTCCCTTTCCTTTCTAAAAAGGACCTGCGGGATGCATATCCCTATGGACTGATGGGCAAACCACTGTCTGAATGCGTCCGCATCCACTCCACTTCCGGTACAACCGGGAAGCGGGTTGTCGCGTTCTATACACAACACGATCTCGACCTCTGGGAGGATTGCTGCGCCCGCGCAATCTGTGCAGCAGGCGGAACAAAAGACGATGTTTGCCAGGTCGCCTATGGCTTCGGGCTCTTTACCGGCGGTGCAGGACTGAACGGCGGTTCCCACAAGGTCGGCTGCCTGACCGTTCCAATCAGTTCCGGAAATACCGAACGGCAGATTATGTTCATCCAGGACCTCTCTGCCACCATCCTGTGCTGCACCCCCAGCTATGCTGCCTATCTGGCGGAAACAATGAAGGAAATGGATCTTTCTCCGGAAGACATCCCACTTAAGGCCGGGATCTTCGGCGCAGAAGCATGGAGCGAGGAGATGCGCCACGATATCGAAACCACGCTTGGCATCAAAGCCTATGATATCTACGGCCTGACAGAACTGTCCGGTCCCGGCGTGGCCTTCGAGTGCAGCGCCCAGCAGGGGATGCACATCAACGAGGACCACTTCATCGCAGAGATCATTGACCCGGATACTGAGGAAGTGCTTCCGGAAGGCAGTGAAGGAGAACTGGTGTTCACGGCGATCGACAAAGAAGCGTTTCCGATGATCCGTTATCGGACACGGGATATCTGCAGCCTGACCCGCGAAAAATGCTCCTGCGGCAGGACCCACATCCGGATGCAGAAGCCCAAGGGACGTTCGGATGATATGCTGATTATCCGCGGTGTCAACGTCTTCCCGTCCCAGATCGAAACAGTCCTTCTGAACCACGGCTATTCTGCAAATTACCAGATCGTGGTCGGCCGGGTCAAAAATACGGACACGCTGGAAGTCAAAGTGGAGATGACGCCGGAAATGTTCACGGACAACGTTGGCGATATCGAAACAAAGCAGCGGGAACTGGTGGACGGCCTCAAGTCCATGCTTGGCCTCAAAGCGAAGGTCTCGCTTGTGGCACCAAAGTCCATCGCACGCAGCGAAGGCAAAGCCGTCCGCGTCGTTGATACACGCAAAATCTGAGGAGGAACGCATATGAGTGTGAAACAGATCTCCGTTTTTCTGGAAAACAAACCGGGCACGCTGGAAAGTATGACAGCTGTCCTGGCAGAAAACAAAATCGACATCCGTGGCCTGTCCCTTGCCGAAACCAAAGATTTCGGCATTGCCCGTCTGATTGTGGACGATGTGTATGAAGCAACGACCGTCCTCAAAGACTCCGGCTTCGTCAATTCCCTGACCCCGCTTCTGGTCGTGGAGATCCCCGACGAAACCGGCGGCCTGCACAAACTGCTGGGCGCGTTCTCCCAGGCAAATGTCAACGTGGAATATATGTATGCCTTCCTGGGCGATTCCATCACAGACAAAGCCTATATGATCTTCCGCGTCGCAGACACGAAAGCTGCTGAAAAAGCGCTGAAAAAGACAAAACTCAAACTGATTGACCAGGACGAGATTGCGGATATTTAGCATCGAGCAGGTGGATGGAAATCTGCCCCGTCAATCAAGAAGCAGGGGGGATAAAAATCCCCCCTGCTTTTTGCATTTCAAACCGTCCCCTCATACAGGGTTTTGCCCCCAACGGAAACACGTTTTACACCGCTCTCTTTCTTCTGGTTGAAATTGAAGCTGAGCAGATATCCTGTATCCAGACCGAAATAATCCAGATACGCGCAGATCTGCCGCTCTCCTTCCTCGTTGTACCGCTCGCCCCGCCAGATCTTCATTTCGACCACATACCGCCTCCCAAGATAGTGGATGACCAGATCCATTCGCTTCTGGTCCCGCGTCTGTTCCTCGATGCTGTACGTCCCCGTCCCGTTGATGATCGCAGAAACATACGTGATGAACCGCTCCCTGCCTTCCTGTTCCAGGAACTTCTCATCATTTCCGGCATGGATCCGGTTGTGCTCCGCGATAAAATGCTCCATGATTTTTGGAATGTCCAGACTACCGTCTGCTTTGATGAAGATGCTGCGGTCCAGGGAAGCAGACTGCCTCAGATCATCATTTTTGTCCGATTTCGCTATGAAATAATTATACAGACGCATCTCAAAAATCCGGTTTGCTATCGCAATTGTGTTATGATAATTATAAACAAATCCAAACATTTGAAGCAGCTTCAGTTCTTCATCATCCGCAATAAAAGGGAACGTTTCTCCGCCAAGAAGGATGGTTCGCAGCCGCTCCTTCAGTTCCGGATAAACCACCAGTTCTCCAAACAATGACGCAAACAGCGTATTGTCTTCTGACATGAGCCGCTTCACGGCTTCATCCACGCCGTACTCCGTCCATGCTTCTCCCAGACTTTCGAACACATCCGGAACAGACTGTTCGTCGATGATCTGGCAGATCCTGCTCGCAAGGAACGGATACCCGTTCGTATATTCCCGGATTTTCTTTGCGATCAGACTGGTATCCATCCCCGTTCCATGGTCTGCTTCATATTCATCCAGCATCCCCTTGATACCCTCTTCAGACAGGCTCATGTCCAGGTCAAATGGTACCGCGATATTCCATGGGCTGTTCACCTTGTGCTGTTCCTCTGGGCGGATCTTCCGCTTCAAATGCCGGACATCCGTCACACCCGCCAGGATCACGGACTGGAAAAAGGGAATCCCCCTGGTCTCCCTTGCAATATATCCATTACGCAGCAGCCCCAGAAAATCCAAAAACACCTGGTTATTGGTCGAGGCATCCACCTCATCGATCAGAAGGACGACGGGCTTTTCACTCCCCCTCATCCATTTTATAAACACCATGAAAAGCATATCCAGTTTGAGGGTTTCCGCTGCCTGCACATTATACGCTTCCATAGTTTTGATCACATCATCCGGAATCGCCACCCCCAAAAACTCCCGCTGGAAAATCATCAAACGCGAAAACGCCTGCACAAATTCCCCCTCCGTTTGGGCGGCTGCTGCCGACATCGCTTCAAAACTCATATCCAGCACCAGATAATCCCCATCCAGATCCTGCTGCAGCGCATGCAGGGTCGTTGTCTTCCCATACTGCCTCGCACGGTTGATCGTAAAATATTTCCCCGCTTCCACCATCTCCCGAATCTTTGCAATCCGCCCGGAAATGTCCACCATGTAATGCTTCGACGGGATACATACCGCCGTGGTATTGAATGTTTTCACCGGTTTCCGTTCCTCCTCCCTGATCTGCATGCCCCCGCTGGCTGGCGTGTACCGGTCCATCCGGTCAATATCTGCCTCATACACTGCATCCAGGTAGTCGAACAGTGGCTTCGTCAGGTCATGATGCTCCCCGCGTTTTCCCTTTACGCTTCCGCCTCTGTCTGCTCCTGCGCCAGATGCCCCTGCGCCTCTTGCTGCTCCCACGCATCCAAAAGCTCCCGCACCTCTGCCTCTGTCTTCCCAAGCCGCTTCGCGGCCACCTGGGTAGGGACGTATCCGGCATGGACCAATTCCAGAAGCATATTCGTGCCGCCCAATTCCAGCCCCTGCTCCAGCCCCTGCTCCTTGCCCTGCTCCTTGCCCAGTTCCATGCCCTGCTTCCACCCCCTGTCATAAATCACCTGCCCCATTCCAGGCATTTCCTCCACCTCCTCCCTGATCTGTTCGCTTGCACTGGCTGGCGTGTACCGGTCCATCCGGTCAATATCTG
>CADBTO010000070.1 GCA_902797565.1 uncultured Lachnospiraceae bacterium | reverse complement strand
CTCGCCCGCCTCATTCTGCACCGCAAAGAAACCGTCTCCCTGGATAAAAAGCCCCATCGGGTTTTCCGTCGCAAGTTCGGATCCTGTAGCAAAATAAGAATTGAGCGAAGCCACACGCGTCCCCAGCCCCACCTGTGCCTGCGTGGGCTTCGGATCGCCATTCGAGGTCGTTGTTTCCGTCTGCAGGGTCTGGTACAGCAGGCTCTTGAACTGTGCCGTCTGTGCCTTATACCCCACGGTATTTACATTTGCGATATTATTCGAGATCGTATCCACAGCCGTCTGCTGCGCACGCATCCCGGTTGCCGCTGTCCATAACGCCCTTTGCATCTTCTTCCCTGCCCCCTTATTCAGAATTACCCAACACTGCCAACCCGGCTCACCGCCATTTCAATCGTTTCATCCTCTGCCTGGATCATTTTCTGGTTCGCGTCATAGGCACGCTGGATGGATATGAGCTGTACCATTTCATCCACAATATTGACATTGCTTGTTTCCAGCACGCCCTGGTTGATCTCCCAGCCGGTGGCAGCAACCACATTTCCTCCGTCTTCAATGTCATACAGGTTCTCGCCATACTTCGTCATATAATTCCGGTCGTCCACGTCCACCACGCCGATCTGCGCGAGCATCTGCCCGTTCTGGAACACGAAGCCATTCGCGTCAACCGTATAGTCCAGCGTGGGTTCCACGCGGACATGCGCCGCCTGCCCGGTCTGCCCGTTCATCGCCGCCTGCATATTCAGCAGATAGTCCCCGTCACTGGTGCGGAAATACCCGTCCCGGTCCACCGTAAACGCGCCGTCCCGGGTATATTTCACAGAGGTATTGCCCCGCTTGTCCGTATATTCAATGGCAAAGAAGCCATCCCCGCCAATCGCCAGGTCGCTCTTTTCGTCTGTGACATGGAAGCTGCCCTCGGAATAATCCGTATACGTCTCACCCACCTTGTCCCCAAGATGGATCTGCCCGATCCCCGTCCAGTGCCCGTTCGTACCGGTATCCTTGATCTTGATTGCAAGCGTCCGCGCGAACGAGGCATTCGTGGTGCCCTCTTTCTTGTATCCCGTCGTATTCGCGTTTGCCAGATTGTTTGTCATGACATCGAAGCGCCGCTGCTCCTCCATCATCCCGGTGTATGCCGTGTATAGCCCTTTTACCATCGCTTCAACTCCTGGTTTTTCTTTTGATTTTTCTTCTGTCCCGCCGCCAGCGCGGCGAAACTTCGATTTTTATATCGGACACGCTGGCGTTTTCCTCAACCCCTGGCTGGAAAATCCATCCGCAGGGGTTCTCAACCCCCGGCCGGAAAATCCATCCACAGGGTTCTCAGCACTGGTACTTCTCCAGCAAATCCATCTTCATCTCATAATATTCCGGCGTCATATCCAGATAATGCTTGTGCGGGTTCTCAAAGCGCTGCTCTTCCTCCCAGATCTCTTCCGAAAGCTGATGCCGGACATACACCTGCAGATCTGAAAGCTTCGCAGGCGCATCCACGCGCTTGCCGCCGATAATGACCGGCACCTGCAGTTCCTTTGCCGTGCAGCCCGTAAAGAAGCGGTTCTTCCAGGGCTTCTCCGGATCCACATAGCGGAGCGGCTGCGTAAAGTCCAGCTGCTCGTCCGCCTTCGCCAGAAGGTCTGCGATCGCGCGGCCATTTTCATCAAACACCCGGTACACCTTTTTCCTGCCGGGGTTCGTGATCTTCTCCACAGTCTCGGATACTTTGATCTTTGGAAGATGCTCCCCTTCCCGCTCTACTTCACTAATCTTGTAGACCGCTCCGAAAACCGGATCATTCTTTGCCGTAATCAGCCGCTCGCCAACCCCGAACGCATTGAAGCATCCGCCCTGGCCCAGGATCGAAGAGATCGTATATTCATCCAGGCTGTTGGACGCAATGATACCGCAGTCCTCCATGCCCGCCTCATCCAGCATTTTCCGGACTTTCTTGGACAGGTACGCAAGGTCTCCGGAATCCAGACGCACGCCTTTCAGGCGCTTGCCCATTGGCTCCAGAACCTCTTTTGCCACCTTAATCGCGTTCGGGACACCGGAATGCAGCACATCATAGGTATCCACAAGGAAGACCGCCGCATCCGGATACGTCCGTGCGTACCGCTCAAACGCCGTATACTCATCATCAAAATACATGACCCAGCTGTGTGCCATGGTCCCGGAAACCGGGATATCAAACAGCTGCCCCGCCAGGACGGTCGCCGTACTCCCTGCCCCGCCGATATAGGCTGCTCGTGCACCATAAACCGCCGCGTCATTATTATGGGCACGCCGGGCACCGAAGTCCGAAACCCCCCGCCCTTTCGCTGCCCGCACAATGCGCTGTGCCTTCGTTGCAATCAGCGACTGGTGGTTGATCTGTGCCAGAATCTCCGTTTCCACAATCTGCGCGTCAATCAGCGGCGCATGGATGGTCATGACCGGCTCATTCGGATACATGACTGTCCCTTCCGGAAACGCGTATACATCTCCGGAAAACCGGTAATCCTTCAAAAACGCCAGAAACTCCTCTGAAAACAGGCCCAGGTTCCGGAAATACGCAATATCCTCCTCATCGAAATGCAGGTTCTCAATATATTCCACCACCTGTTCCAAGCCCGCAAAGATTGAAAAACCGCCTCCATCCGGATTGCGGCGATAGAACACATCAAAACAGACCCGTTCCTCGGCTGCCTTGGGATTCTGCTGCTGATACAGGAAATACCCGTTTGCCATGGTCATCTCATAAAGATCCATGAGCATTGTTATGTTACGCTTCTCAAATTGGCTCATGATGCAAGCACTCCTTTTCATTCCCAATCCACCAAACCATCTGACGCCGGCCATTCGTTTATGACGCAAACAGCTGTTTACTAAGCGCGATCTTCGCAGGATCCGCGAGCGAATTTTCAAACGTACAGCTGCCTGTGCGGGCGTTCCCGCCCTCCTGCTCGCCGGACTGCTGTTCCCGCAGCAGATTCGCCGCGGCAAGCCGCCGTTTCATCTCCCGCGCAGTTCCATCCGCTCCGTCAAACACCGAAACGCCAGGCCCAAGCACCTG